>DATIGQ010000015.1 GCA_035454605.1 Terriglobales bacterium | reverse complement strand
GGGTTATAATCCGTTTCCTTCCTGCCGACAGAAGTTCCCGTTGGGGTAGGTCCTTTTGGAGACGACAATTATGCAGACCGTAGAACACAAGCTTTACATCGGCGGCGCGTGGGTGGAATCCGCGGGCGGAGTGCTCTTCGGAGACCTCAATCCGGCCACCGGGGAACTGATCGGCAACATTCATCAAGCGACGGGGGAGGACGTGGAGCGGGCCATCGCCGCCGCCTACGGCGCGAGAACATCGTGGGCGAACACGCCGGCGGCCCAGCGGGAACGGATCCTGCTGAAGGCGGCGGATATCGCCGAGTCGCAAACGGCGGCGCTGGTGGACCTGCTCATCACGGAGACGGGCGCGGCGGTGGGCTTCGCGCACTTCCAGGTCCACCTGGTGACCGATTTCCTGCGCGCCATGGCGGGAGAGTGCCGGCGCATCACCGGCGAAACCATGCCCATGCTGCAGCCCGGGCAGTTCTCGTTCTCCGTGCGACGGCCGCTGGGCGTGGTGGCCGGGATCGGGCCGTTCAACGCCGCCATGTTCCTGCCGCTGAAGAAAGTAGCCATGGCGCTGGCCGCCGGGAATACGTTCGTGCTGAAGCCCTCGGAAGAGACGCCGATCGTGGGGCTGAAGATCGCCGAGATCTTCGAGGCGGCGGGATTGCCGGCAGGGGTGCTGAACGTGGTTTCGGGGCCGGGGCCGGACATCGTGCGGCAACTGATCGCCGACCCGCGCGTGAAGCTGATCACGTTCACCGGATCGGACCGGGTGGGGCGACTCCTGGCCGCAGAGGCGGCGAAGTACTTCAAGCGCTTCGTGATGGAGCTGGGCGGGAAGAATCCGTTCATCGTGCTAAAGGACGCCGATATCGACTACGCGGTGGACTGCGCCGCCTTCGGGACCTACATCCACCAGGGACAGGTGTGCATGGCCAGCTCGCGGATCATCGTGGAAGACGCGGTGTACGACGAGTTCTGCAAGAAGTTCGTGGCCAAGACGAAGACAGTCAAGGTGGGCGATCCGCGGGATCCGGCGACGGTGATCGGGCCCATCATCCGCAAGTCGCACTGCGCCTTCGTGGACGGCCATATAGAAGATGCGGTGGCGCACGGAGCTAAACTGCTTACAGGCGGCACCCACGAGGGGCCGTTCTACCAGCCCACGGTGCTGGCGGAGGTGACTCCGAAGATGAAGGTGTACCACGAGGAAACGTTCGCGCCGGTGACCTCGATCATCCGGGTGAGGGACGCGGACCAGGCGCTGGAGGTGGCCAACGACACCAGCTATGGGCTTTCGTCCTCGGTGATGACGCGGGACATCGACACGGCGCTGAAGTTCGCGGAGCGGCTGGAGGCGGGCATGGTGCACATCAACGACTGCACGCTGCATGACGAACCCACCGCACCCTTCGGGGGAGTGAAGAACAGCGGCTTCGGACGGGAGAACGGGCGCTGCGGCATCGAAGAGATGACAGAAGTGAAGTGGATCACCATCCAGCAAGGGAAGCGGCCGTTCCCGTTCTAGGGGCTTTCTTCAATCCCACCCTTCGCTGGCGCGAAGGAGTGGGGCACCCTCAAGGGCCGAGCCGGTGCGAAAGGGGGTGGGCCGCCCGTCCGCTCAATGAGTTCGTCAAGGGTCAATATCATGAGCCACCTTTATCTTTCCCCTTGAACCAAGTACTTCGGCGATCATGCGTCGCCCTCGGCCAGGATCGCTCTTTCTAACGCGACGAACGAGTCTGCGGATGGTTCTCGCTGCCGAACTGGAAGGCCAGCCCAGCCTCAGGGCACTTTCCAAGCCTGAGGCGGCCCAATCCCGACCTGCGGGCGTCTTGCCGAATCGGGCGACGCGCATTAGAGTTGAAATCGATGCGCGCAACCTCCACTGTGCCCCTAAGAGGTCCGCAGCCGCAAAGGCAGCGGACCCCCGATTGCTCGGCACGTTTGACAGATACCACTGGACGAGGTCAAGAAACTGCTTCCGTTCGGTCGCGCTGGCGGGCGGCTTCTGAAATCCGAGACCGGTGAACGCGTTGAAACTGATCTCGTAAGAGATCGGGTTAGAAAAGTCCCGCATGAGTTTTCTCAGAACGGAGATGCCCTGCTCAGGCGTAGCGAGCAAGAAATACACTGCCCCTTGCCGAATGCGCCCATTGTGCGAATAGCGGCTATGCGCTAGCAGGCGCTGCATCGCTCGCCGTTGCTGCGCTCTCTCTTCCGCCGAAAGCTGCAGTCCAAGTTGCCTCAACTCCTCGAGAGGCGTGCTGCAGTAGCGGTCAGCGAGTCTGGCCGATTTCTTAAGCGTCAGGACGGTCCTGGCTTTCATTTGCGAACCGGAGAAGGGTTCTTGTTGATTTCTTTGATCAACTGTTCTATCGCCTTAGTATGGCCCTGTGCCTTTACGATTTCTTGGGCAACTTTCTCCTTAGTGCGGGTGGCCCACGCTTTCTGCGCTGCCACATAACCCGAGGGTGCCCAACTCCTTTGCGCAGCAAAGGGTATCGGATCTTGTACCCGCCTCGCCGTAAGCGTAGCAACGGAAGCCGCTCCAGCGCCAGAGCTTGGGCGAAGCCACTAGAAGCCATCAAGCCATCTGATAGGTATAGCGCTGAAGGCTTGAGGTGCTAACCGCAGCGGCTAAAGCCCATGATTTCCGCGGCCTTTCGGCACGGCTGAAGCCGTGCCCTGATACAAATCCAAGCTAGCAGCATTTCACGAGAGAGCCGCTAGTCTCGTCCGGCTTCGATGAGCTTTTCCGCCAGGCCCTTGGGGTTGGTGAAGAGCGCCTCGTGGCTGCCGGGCATCTGCACCAGGCGGCAGAGCCCCAGGCGGCTGGACATGCGGGGATGCCAGCCCCATTCGCCGGGAGGAAGCGCGATGTCCTCGGTGCAGTTGAGGAAGCTGCGGGGAATCTCGAGGGAATAGAACTTCTTCATGTCCAGCTTGTCCTGGAATGGCTGGTAGGGCTCGGGCGAAAGAGATTCGTAAGTGGACTTGGCGAGGGCGAGGTCGGCGTCGTTGATGAAGGCCTCGCGCCAGATGGGGAAAGGCGCCAGGACGGTGTGGTCGGCGGACTGGCGGACGAGCTGGTCGAACAGCTCGCGGTAGTAGGGCGGAATCTCATCGAGCAGGCAGTTGCCGTCCTGGAGCACGAAGGCGTTCCAGAAAACCAGGCGGCGGATGCGCTCGGGCATGACTTCGGCGACCTTGGCGATGATGGTGCCGCCGAAGCTGTGTCCCACCAGAACGAAATCGCGCAGGTCGTTGCCGGCGATGTAGTCCACGATGGACTGGGTGCATTGGGCGTGATTGACGGCCTTGTTGCTGTCCTTGCCGTGGCCGGCGATGGTGGGAGTGAAGACGGTGTGACCTGCCGCTTTCAGGTGCTGCGCGGTCTGGCTCCAGGCGTCGCCGCTGTGCCAAGAGCCGTGAATCAGAACGAAGTTGGACATTTGCGATCTCCTACGATACGTGTGCTGCCGCGAACCGCCGCTAGCGGCGGAACCTGGGAATAATCTCGCGGCCGATCAAGTGCAGCGCCTGCTCGAAATCGGGGCCGAGAGGGTGGCCGAAAGCAATGTGCGTGACTCCCGCGGCGATCATGGTTTCCATCTGCGGGATGACGTCGGAAGGACGGCCTGCCACCGAGCACTTCTGCACGGAGAGGTCGGAGACATAGGTCGCGCCCTCCTCGAAGTTGCCACGCGCTGCCGCTTCGCGGACGCGACGAATCTCCTCGGGCGCGATGCCGGCCACCTCGGTCATGGGATGCAGGTACGGCAGGTACACCGCCAGGGCCAGACGAGCCATCTTGCGCGCGGCCTCGCGGTCGTTGGAGATGGCGCATAAAGGTCCGGCGGCGATGCCGATGTCTTTCGGGTCACGGCCGGCCCGGCGCGCGCCCATGTCGATGTTCTGACGGATGATCTTGACGTAGTCGGGGTTCCACAGGCAGTCGGACTTGGTTTCCGTGGCCAGCTCGCCCGCCACCTGGCACATCTTCGGGCCCCAGGTACCGACGAAAATCGGCACATCGGCGCGCAAAGGCTTCCAGCGCAGCGAGGCCTCGGGCGTGGCGGTGAACACCTGGCCCTGGAACGGAGTGCGGTCGCCGGCCAGCAGACGTCGTATGAGCCGGATGGCTTCCCGCACCGCGGTGATGGGCCGCTCAGGGTGGATGCCAAGGAACTCATAAAAGGCTCCGCGTCCGATGCCCAGAATCGCCCGGCCCTCGCTGATCTCATCGAGTTCGGCCAGGTTGCCGGCCGTGTAGGCCGGATGGACAAGAAAGGGATGCACGATGGCCGGCCCTACCTGCACGCGTTCGGTGTGCTCCGCAATGAGGGTAAGGATGGGCCAGGTGGGCTTGAACATCAGGTCGTCGTACACAGTGATGGCGTCGAAGTCGTACTGCTCCACCATGCGAGCCAGCCGGATGTACTCCTTCAAAGGCTTGCTGCCTTGAAAGGCAATGCTGAATCGAATCGCCAAGTCACACCTGCCAAGAGCGTCTACGTTGCGTGCGGTTGAGCGCGCCGCGCGATGTTGTTATCCGTACCGAGCACCCATCTTCCGAATCAGGACCGGCGCAAATGACTCTGGGCAGAACCTGCAACCGGAGCGAGCGCTCCCTCCATTTCCGCCAGGAGTTCGTCGGTGGTCATCACGCGGCCGAACAGCAACTCGATGTTGCGCAGCGTGGCCTCATGCATGGCTGCGTCAAAGGTCGCGTTGGCGTCGCTGGGGAAGGCCACCTGGTAGTCGCGCATGAAGGCGGTGCGCGCGGTGGATTCGCAGCAAGCGTTGGTGGCGGTGCCGGTGACGATGACGGTCTCCACGTGGTGAAAGCGGAGGATGGCGTCGAGGTCGGTCTCGAAGAAGGCGTCGAACTTGTGCTTCACAATGCGGTATTCGAGCGCGCCTTCTTCGGGCTGCAACATCTCGGGATACATGTCGAAGCTGGGTTCGCCACTCCACAGCACGCGCTGCTGCTGGATGATGGGAAACTTGCGCAGCATCAGGCCGCCGTAGGGAGGCCGGTGGTCGGACTGGGTCCAGACGATGGGCATGCGGTGTTCGCGGGCAAAGCGGATGAGCCGTTCCAGGCGCGGCAGCATGGCGCGCGCCCCCGGCGTCTCAAAGGGAGCGCCCTCGGCGACGAAGGCATTCTGCATGTCAATGACGATGAGAGCCGACCGCCGGGGATCGGCGGTGAAGAAGTCACTGGGCTTGAGATTGGAAGACATGGCGCTATGTTCTCCGGCAAGCAGCGGGCCGCGTCCCGAGATCAGCGGCTGGGCTTTTTCCAGATGCCGCGGTCGTGCATGAGGCGGATCTGGCGCTTGATGACCTTGGACTTGTACTCGGCGTGCTTCATGGGCTCGCGCTTGAGATACAGGTTCTTGGGGTAAATGGGCTTTTCGTACAGGATCTGGTAAAGCTCGGTGCGGAGGTCCTTGAGCCAGTTGTCCCACTGCGCGCGGGCGCGATGGTCGCGCAGGGCCTCGATGTCGATGACGCCGGCCACGTAGGTGGCGCAGCCGCTGTATTCCTGACGGCCCACGATCTGTCCCTTGTAATTGATGACGAACGAGCGCCCGCCGAAGGTGTCGATGGGGGTGGCGCTTTCGGGGAAGAGGTAGTAGGTGCCGAGGTTGGGCGCTACGACATAGAAGTTGTTGTCCAGGGCGCGAGCGCGGCTTTGGATCTCGAAGAAATCGTTGCCGGTCCCGGGATGCGGGTAGGAGGCACGGTAGACGACTTCGGCGCCGTTGAGGGCCAGCGCGCGGGCGTTCTCGGGATAGGAGCCTTCGTTGGCCATCATGATGCCGAGGCGGCCGATCTCGGTATCCACGACCGGCCAGAAGGCGTCCAGGTTGCGACCGTATTTTTCCACCCACCAGTCGTAGACATCGTGCGGGCAAACCGAATGCTCGACGGGGAACAGCGGGGAAACCTTGTAGTGCTTGAGGATGACCTTGCCGCGCGGATTGATGACGAAGCCGACGTTGAAGAAACGGTCTTTCAGATCGGGATGGCGGGCCTTGGCCTGGGCCATGATGAAGGAGTTGTATTCGCGGGCGATTTTGCCCAGTTCCTCGGTCTCCTCGCCGGGAATGTCAATGGCGCACTTGCGGGCGAACTGGACATGGTCGAGGTCGAGGACCTCGTCATTGAAGGCCTGTAAGCCGCCCTCGGGCACGACGATGAGGCGCACGGGGATATCGAGAGCGGAGAGCCAACTGGCGGCCTTCACCAGGTGCTTGAGGTGCTCGAGGTTGACCTTGATGTCTTTGCGGGTGCGGATACCACGAATGGCAGGGATGAGACCGACGGCTGTATAGGGCTTGATCATGGCTTCCTGAAAGGGCCGGAACAGAACCGCGAGCGGCCCAAGCTGCGGCCGGCCGGGAGGGCAGAGCCTCCCGGCCGACGGTTGGAAGAATCCGCTAGAAGCTCAAGCGGATGGAGAACTGAATCTGCCGTGCCGGCGCAGCGAACTTGGGCGTCCCGAAGCCGGCGGGCGTGGTGATGCCATCGCCGAACTCCTGCGGAATCGGGGTAAAGAAATCGGGAGCGCCGTACACGTGGCTTACGTCCTGGACGTTGACGATGTTGAACAGGTTGAAGAACTCCGCGCTGAAATCCGCCCGAAGCTTCTCGGTAAGCGGGAATCCCCGTTGGACCCGCAAGTCCATATTGAAATAGGGATCGCCCTTGTACGAGTTGCGTCCGATGGTGCCGACGCGGTCGGAGAAGGGGAAGATATCGCCGTTGGTGTCGAAGCCGGCATTGATGGTGAAGAAGCGCGCACTCTGCGCGTTCATCAGGATGGAAGCCTTGAAGTCGCGCACGATGCGCGGCCACTGCTTGGGCGACTCGCCCAACACCGCCACGGTGAGGCGATGGCGGATGTCATTGTCGCCGACGGAGCGGTCCAAGTCGTGCCGCAAGTAGTTTTCCGGCACGTTGGGCAGGTTGATGGTGGTGGAGATATCGATGGACTTGGAATAGGTGTAGTTGGCCAGGATGCTGTAGTGATTGGCAAAGTTCTTGCGCAGGCTAGCTGTGCCCGCATGGTAGATGGAGAATCCCGCGGGATGCACGTAGAGCGTGAAGCCGAAACTGGGATCGGCCGGGCAGAAGGTCTCCTTGCCGACCGGGGTGGGAGCCACGGAACCGGCCGGAGCGCAAGGGAGAGGAACGCCGGTGACGGGGTCGCGTCCATTCGGGTTGGGAAGGCCATTCACGCTGTCGTAGATGGGCAGGTTCAGGGCGTGAATGTACTGGTATCCGGCGGAGAAGAACCAGTTCTTGCTGAGCTCATGTTCCAGCTCGAGGCTGGCCAGTTGCGAATAGGCGTTGGGGAAATCCCTTATTGCGTAGCCCAACGGGAACTGCAGCGGGAAGGGACCGATGGGCGTGGGGTAGGCGCCCGTGCTGGCAAAGTTAAAGAAGGCAGAAGGTCCGGGGAAGATGCCGGATGGCAGCCCGACTGCCCCGGAAGCTCCAAATCCAATGAGGGTGTTATTGGGATCGGAGAATTCCGGCAGCAAGGGCGGGCCGAAGGGACCGACGTTCGAATCGAGCATGTAGGTGAACTCGGAAGCGCCGATCCAGCTCACCAGGATGTCACTGTAAACGAAAGGAGCGGTGAACAGGCCGTAGCCACCGCGCAGGACGTCCTTGCCGCCTCGGAACGAGTAGGCGAACGCGATGCGTGGCTGGAAGTTGTTGTAGTCGGTGGGATGGAAAGCACCGGGGCTCACCAGATCGGGGCCGGTGGTCTTGGTATCGACGGCCGACGGAAGGACATCGACGTCGTAGCGAAGGCCAAGGGTCAGACTGAGGTTGGGCTTCACCCGCCACTGGTCCTGCACGTAGAGCGAATAGAGCTTGTGCACGTAGCTGACTCGGGTGCTGTTGTCGAAGATGGAGGCCGCGGGACCGGTGAACAGGTCGCTAAAGAAGGGAGCGGTGCGCGCGGGGATGGGCTGGCCGAAGAATTCGCGCGGCTCGAGGAAAAGGAAGACTTCCTCGATGGGCTGGGTGACCGTGGGGCGACAGCCGGAGATGGGCAGTCCGAAGAAGCCGTCGGGGCAGAAGACCCCGAAGCCAGGAGTGAACAGCGGCACCTGGGTGTTGGTCCAGACGGGCTGGACCTCACCGCCGAATCTGACGGTGTGCTTGCCGTGCGTCCAGGTAACGTTTTCCGCAAACTGCACGCGCTGCTCGCGATAGAAGCGGACGCTGCCCACGAATCCGCCGCCGGAAAGCAGATTGGGAATGCTGATGGCGGGTTCCAGCCCTGCGCCTTTGGGGATGAGGTCGAAGGTGCGGCGGCCGTACTGCAACAGCGTGGAGGTGGTCCACTCCGGTGAAAGGACGTGGATCAGGTTGGTGTACACAGTCTGGTCGCGGACCGGGTTATCGCGGTACGAAGACGGCAAGCCCTCGCCCGGAGGCGCGCCACGGACGTTTTCCTTGCGGGTGTCGTTGAACAGGTAGCCGATGTTCCAGAAGGTGCGCTCGCTCAGGACGTTGTTGATCTTGACGAAGAACTTGTCGTAGTTGTCCACGGAAAGGATGGAGCCCAGAGTCTCCGGCTGCAAGCCGAAGAACTGCTTGCTGCCGTTGATGCTGAGACAACCGGGATTGAAGGTTCCGGGCGGCGGCAACACCGGGCAGGTGGCTGGATTCGGGTTGATGGTGTTGAGGATGAAACTGGAGTAAATGGGCGACTCCGCCCGGCGCTGGCCTTCATACCCGGCGAAGAAGAAGTTCTTTTCCCTGCGGAGCGGTCCGCCCAAGGTGCCGCCGAACTGGTTGAATCGCAGGGTGGTAAACCCGGGCGCCGACAGAAGATTATTGGCATTCAACGCGTTGTTGCGAAAGTACTCGTACAAGGTGCCGTGCAGGTCATTGGTGCCGGACTTGGTGATGGTGTTGACGACCGAACCCAGGCTGCGTCCGGTGTCGGTGTTGTAAGGGCTTTCCACGACCCGGAATTCCTGCACCCAGTCCTGGGAAGGGCTGACGCGCTGCACGCCCGAGATGCTGGTGGTGTAGTCGATGCCGTCGAGCGCGAAGAAGGAAGTGTGGCTCTCGCGCGTGCCGCCGAAACTGAGCTTGAGGACGGTCTCGGTGAAGGGCGACTGGGCGCCGACCGCAGTACTTCTTCCCACCGCCACCGAGGGGGTGAGCAATACGAAGTCGATGAAGTCGCGTCCGGAGATGGGAAGATCGGCGATCTTGCGCGACTCGATGACCTGGCTGACGTCAGACTTTTCCGGATCGATGGTCTGGGCCGTAGCCTGCACCTCGACCTGCTGGCGCACCTCGATCCCCAAGCGGACGGTGAGAGTCGCGATCTGGCCGACGGTGAGTTGCACGGGAACGGTTTGCGGGCTGAAGGTTTTGGCCTCTGCCGTCAGGTCGTAGCTGCCGGCGGGAACGCCCGCAAGCACAGCCGAGCCATTGGCGTCGGTGACGGCGGTACGCTTCGCGCCGGTCTCCTTGTTTCTCAGTGTGACGTTGGCGCCGGGAACGACGGCTCCGGTGGAGTCATCCACGGTCAGCCTCAAAGTAGCCAGTTGCTGGCCGAGGGCGCTGCCCATGAGAAACACGACTGCAGCAATCAATGTCGCAATCACTTCAACGAAACGTCGACGCATGGCCCTAGTCCCCCTTGCAAGGCAGCGAGTCTGTCACTTCGAATGATTTAAATCAAGTGGAATCTTGCGTTTAGCGGTCAGGCGTTGCGATCGGGTCGAGCTCGAATCAACGCCTTGGGGAGAGGTCATCAAAGCTTACCGAGTCCGGCGAGAATCTTTTCGGGAGTAATGGGCAAGTCACGCACGCGTACGCCCACTGCATCGTAGATGGCGTTAGCGATAGCAGGGGCGGGGACGATGAGGCAAGACTCGGCCAGCGACTTGGCGCCAAAAGGCCCTGTAGGTTCGTTGGATTCCACGAATATGCTTTCGATCCGAGAGGGCATCTCCAATGCGGTGGGGATCTTGTAATTGAGGAAGTCCGCCGCCAGGCAGGCGCCGTTGGAATGATCGAAGGCCAGGTCTTCCATGAGCGCATAGCCGAGTCCCTGCTGAAAGCCGCCTTCGACCTGTCCTTCGGCTCCGGTGGGATTGATGACGCGGCCGATATCGTGGGCGAACACGACGCGAAGCACTTTGACTTCGCCGGTTTCGGTGTCCACTTCGACCTCGACGAATTCGGCGGTCGCGGGAGAAGGATTGGAGGTCGGCGCCAGCGAGGCCATTCCCAGGATGGTTCCTTTTTCGTCGAGGGAAGTCTTGCGCATACCGTCCGGGACCATCTGGATGTAGGGAGACTCGGCCTGGCGGACAACATCGGCAACGGAGACCGAGCGGTCGGGCGAACCCTTGACGCGCACCAAGCCGTTCGCCGTCTCCAATTCTTCGGGCGGTGCCTGCAGCATGGGTCCGGCGATGGCCAGGAGACGCTTCTTGGCCGAAGCGGCGGCAGCGCGCACAGCGTTGCCGGAGGAATAGGTCACGCGGCTGGCGTGGCTGGGAGCGTCGAAGGGCACAGTCTCGGTGTCGGCGTAGGTGATGCGCACCGCTTCGAAGGGCACGCCCAATTCTTCAGCCGCAATCTGGGCGAGTACCGTGTGCTGCCCGCAGCCCATGTCGATGGTGGCGGTGGAGAGATCGACGCTGCCATCCACGTTGAGCTTGAGGATGGCCCCGGAATGCTCATAGATGTCCGGGAAGCCCACGCAGCCGCTCACCCAAAGCGGCTGGCAGGCGAATCCGGTACCGCGTCGCTTGCTGCCGTTGGACCGGTTGGCGTGCCGCTGGTTCCAGCCGATTTTCGCCGATCCCTGCTGGAGACAGTCTGCCAGCCGATAGGTGGAGAGCGTGAACGACGGCTCGAAAGGATGAGGCTCGCCCTCCCGGTGCGCATTCTTCAGGCGGAACTCGATGGGATCGAGCTTCATGGCATGGCAAATCTCGTCGACGTGCGACTCCACGGCAAAGGCAGCTTGCGGGGCGCCATAGCCGCGGAAGCCTCCACCAATCATGTTGTTGGTGTAGACGGAACAGCCCTCCCACTTCTGGTTGGGACAGCGATAGGGCAGCAGAAAGCCGTAGAAGCCATGCACCATCAGGACCACGGCACCGTGGGTGGCGTGTGAACCCGTGTCCAGAATGCTCTTGGCGTAGCGGGCGGTGAAGGTGCCATCCTTCTTGACACCGGTCTTCAGGTGGATCTTGATGGGGTTGCGCGCGGTGGTGATGAAATCCTCATAGCGGGTGTGTTCGGCGCGTACGGGACGGCCGGCCTTCAGGCTGAGCAGGGCGCAGATAGGCTCGATGAAGCCCATGTCGAGCTTGCCGCCAAAACCGCCGCCAATGTAAGGCGGCCGCACTACCTTGACCTTGCCCACCGGAATCCCGAGGGCGAAAGCCAGCTTCTCCCGCAATCCGAACAGGTGCTGGGTGGAGGACCAGACGGTCAAGTTGCCGCGAGCGTCGCTGTCGACCACGCAGACGCGCGGCTCCATGTAGCAGGTGTGCACCCGCTGCGTCTGATAGGTGTTCTCGAAAATAAAGTCCGCTTCGGCGAAGCCTTTCTCCAGGTCTCCAAAACTGAACGAAGGGTTGAGGGCAATGTTATTGGGGGCGTGTGCGTGGATCTGCGGCGCTCCCGGCTTCATGGCCTCCTCGGGATCCAACACGGCGGGAAGCTGCTGGTACTCCACGTGAATCAGTTCCAGCGCCTTCTCCGCAATCTCCGGCCGGGTGGCGGCCACTGCGGCCACAGGCTCGCCGGCGAAGCGCACGGTGTCGCTGAGGATGAGCATGTCGCGGACCATGCTCAGGGCTTCGCTGGGTGCGAAATACACAGGGTGGAACTTGATCTGGGGCACATCCGAAGGCACCAGCACCGCCTTGACGCCGGGCAGCCGCTCCGCCTCAGCGGTATCCACTTGAAGGATGCGGGCGTGGGGGTAAGGGCTGCGAAGGATCCGGGCGTGCAGCATTCCGGGAAGGCGAACGTTGACCGGGTAGCCTTTGCCGCCGGTGACCTTGTCGTAGGCATCGGGCTTGGGGATCGGATTTCCTATGACGTTCATGGACATCGCGTGCCCTCGTTCAGCCGCGAGTAGCGGCCATGCGGATAGCGTCGACGATCTTCTGATAACCGGTGCAACGGCACAGATTTCCGGCGATGCCGCCGCGTATCTGCTCATCACTCGGGGACGGACTCTCTGACAGGAAGGACTTGGCCGCCAGAATCATTCCGCAGGTGCAGTAACCGCACTGGACTGCTCCGGTCTGGATGAACGCTTCCTGCAGGGGATCCAGTTTGCCGTTGCTCTTGAGCCCCTCGATGGTGGTGATCTTCCTGCCCTGGGCTGCCATGGCAAAGAGCATGCAGGAATAGACCGCCTGGCCATCGAGGAGCACGGTGCAACAGCCGCAGCCGCCGGTGTCGCATCCTTGCTTGGTGCCCATCAGACCAAGGTCTTCGCGCAACACGCCGAGCAAGGTGTCGTGGGGCTCAGCCATGACCTCATGGGGTTCACCATTGATATTGAGCTGGATGACCTGTTTCATCGCTTCTCCTGAGCCGGCCCGCGCTCGATGCCAAGGCGCTCCAGCGCCTGCCCCAGGGCCCGGCGTACCAGCACCTTGGCCAAGGCACTGCGATACTTCGCCGAGGCCCGATGATCGGAAACGGGGTGGACGTCAGAAGTCACCTTCTCGGCGGCCTCTGCCACCAGTCCGGCAGTGATCTGCTTTCCGGCGAGGACCTTCTCAGAAGAGAGCGCCCGCACCGGCGTCTTGCCAACCCCACCGCCCAGGACGACGCGCGCTTCGCGGCAAGTTCCCGGATCGACAAGCGTGAGCCGCACGGCCACGTTGAGCACTGCCAGGTCATTGGCGTTGGTTTCCATCTTGAGGAAGGCGCTGGCTGACTTCGGCGGCAAGCGGGGGATGCGCACTTCGGTCAGGAACTCATCCGGCTGCAACGCACTCTCGAAGTAGTCAAGGAAGAATTCGTGCAAAGGGATGGCGCGCTTCCCACGCGGCCCGAGAACGTGGACCGAGGCGTCCAGCGCCAACAATGCCACGGGCAAATCAAACAGCGGTGAGGCCGCGGCAAGGCATCCGCCTACCGTGGCCAGATTGCGGATCTGGGCCGGGGGATAGCGCAGCGAGTCCGCAATGCCGGCAAAGGGGGCAGTCTGTAGCGGATTGGCGGCCGCGAGAGTGGCCATGGTGGTGGCCGCTCCCATGACCAGCGCGTCCTGTTCTTGCCGAACGTAGGAAAGCCCGGCGCCCTGCAGATCGATGAGGGCATCCAGGTGCAAGCCCAGGCCGCGGGCCGCGACGCCGTGCAGAAAGGTTCCGCCACCGAGGATCCGGGCCGCAGCACCATAGCGGCCCAGCAGTTCCACCACTTCCGCCGGGTTGGCCGGCCGGAAGTACTGCTTGATCTCGGTCACTGCCATTCCATCCTCCCTCCGACAGGGCAGGGGCCGAACAGGCCCGCCGCCCTAGAACGTCAGGCGAAGCGCGAACTGCAACTGGCGCGCGTCGCCGATGCTGCGGGGCTGGCCGAAGCCGGGATTCGCTCCGCCCACGCCATCCCCGAACTGCCGCGGTTCCGGCCCGATGAGGTCGGGCGCGCCGTAGATGTTATTCACATCAAGCACATTGGCGCGGTTGAACAGGTTGAAGACCTCGAAGCTGAAATTCAGGTGCGCTTCGCTCTTGGAGATGGTGAAGGGGATGTCGCGCTGCACGCGCAGGTCGATATTGTGAAACACATCGCCGCGATAGGTATTGCGGCCCAGCCGGCCGACGCGATCGGTGAAGGGGAAGCCGTCGCCGTTGACGTCGAATCCGACCTGAACCGCCTGGTAGCGCGGGGTTTGCAGGGTCGTGGTGAGGCCCAGGCTCCAGTTCTTGGCCAGCCAGTTACGGAACGGTGAATCCGCCAGTCCGGTAAGGATGAAGCGGTGCGCTACGTGATTATCGGATACCGCACGCTCCAGGTCCTTGCGCAGGTAGTTCTCCGCCCCGGTGGCGTACTGGATGGTGGTTTGATTGTCAATCGACTTCGACCAGGTGTAGTTGGCGGTGAAGTTGAAGTGGTGGCTGAAGCGCTTGTTCACGGTGACGAAGCCGGCGTGATAGATGGAGTACCCAGCGGGCTCATCCAGGAAAGCGAAGCCGAAGTTGGGGTCGGCGAGCGCCAGCCTTTCCTTCCCGTTGGGCAGGAACCCGTCGGGCCTGACATTGGTCTGGCATCCACAGTAGTGGATCTTGAGCGCGTGAATGAAGGAGTAGCCCACCGAAATCTGCACGTCCTTGCCTAACTGCCGCTCCACCTGCAGACTGGCGTTTTCCGCATAGGGATTGGGGAAATCGCGGGTTGTGAAGCCGTGCGAAAACCCGATGAGTTGCGACGGATCCGGGTAGGTGCCGGTGGCCGTGAAGTTGGCAAAGGCCACACCCGCGGTGAAGGGGCCGGGGACGACGCCCACGGGCCCGAAAAAGGCCAGGCCCACCAGAGTCTCGGTGGGATTGACGAACGCACCCACGAAGGGGTTGTTCATGTAGCCGTTGACGGGGCCAAAAGCGGTCGTGGTTCCCACCAGCTCGCTCCAGTTGAAGGGGCCGGTGTAGATGCCGAAGCCACCACGGATCACCGTCTTGTCGTCCGGGGAATAGGCGAATCCGACGCGAGGCTGGAAGTTGTTGCGGTCCGGCTGATACCAGTCGCGCTCGTGGAAAGGCCGGGTTTCATTGTCGTACCTCAATCCGAATGTCAGGGTAAAGCGCGAACCGATACGCCACTTATCCTGGATATACAGGCTGTAAATCTGCCGGGTGAAATCCGCGGAGGAAGCGGCGTCGAATTCGTCGAACATGGTCTGAGGCAGCAGGCCGGCCTGCCAGTCGGTGCCGCGCGGGATCAAGGGCTGACCCCAGAGGGACCGCGGCATGCCGAAGTAGAACACCAAGGCGGTCGGGCCGAGGCCAGAGAAATCGCCGCAGCCGAACACATTGGGCGTGCCAAAGTAGCTGTCCGGGCAAAAGGCCGCCACGCCCGGGGTGAACATCGGGGACTTGGTGGTGTTCCAGATGTTGTGAAACTCCCCGCCGAACTTGAGGGTGTGATTGCCGAAGGTGTAGGTCACATTCTGGCCGACCTGCAGCCGGTTCTCGCGGTAGAAGGTGAAGCTTCCCACGGGGCCGCCGGATTGCGCCAGGTTGACCAGGGCCATGAACGGTTCGCGACCGGCGCCTACGGGATCCAAGTGGAAAGTACGACGAGCGAACTGCACGATGGTGTCGGTGGCAACCCGGGGGGAGAAGGTGTGAATCAGGTTGGCGGCCACGGACTGATCCCGAATGGGGTTGGAGCGGAAGCTGCTCGGCAATCCCAGTCCCGGAGGGGCGCCAGGCGTGTCTTCATTGCGCTCGTCGGAAAACAGGTAGCGCGTCGTCAGCAGCGTGTTGCTGGAGAACTGGTGGTCCGCCTTGCCGATGAGCTTGTCGTAATCGTTGACGATGAGGACTGAGGCCAGGTTCTCCGGCTGCAGGCCGAAGAAATTCTTGGTGCCGTTAATGCTGATACATGCCGGATTGAATGTACCGGGCGGCGGGAGGACGGGGCAGGCGACCGGGTCCGGGTCGATGGTGGCCAAGATGAAGCTGGAGTAGATGGGCGACTGCCCCCGGCGCTGTCCCTCGTATCCGGTGAAGAAGAAGGTCTTTTCCTTGACAATGGGTCCGCCGAGATTGACACCAAACTGGTTCAGGCGGATTACATTGGAAGTTGCCAGGGGATTGTTCGCATTGATGGCGCCGTTGCGGAAGAACTCGTAGGCTCCGCCATGGAACCGGTTGGTGCCGGACTTGGTGACGGTGTTGACGATCCCGCCTAGAGTGCGCCCTACTTCGGACTCGTAGCTTCCGGTGACCACGCGAAACTCCTGTACCCAGTCCTGGGCGGGAGAAGCGCGTTGCAAGCCGGAGAGTCCGGTGGTGTAGTCGACACCATCCAGCGAGATGAATACCGAGTGGGTCTCTCGCACTCCGCCGAAACTCAGTTTGGGGGTCTGTTCGGTGAACGGCGCCTGACTGCCCACCGAGGTGCTGTTGCCGAGGGTGACTTCGGGCGTCAGCATCACGAAGTCGATGAAGTTGCGTCCCTTGATGGGCAGGTTGTGAATCTGCCGTTCGCTCAGGACCTCACTCACCTCGGCCTTGTAGGTGCTCACGCCCTCTTCGGTCGCCGACACCGTGACTTCCTGTGTGGTCTCCACCACCAGGGTCATAGGAACGGAAGCACTCTGACCGACCTCCAGGTGAAGGGTGCGGGTGGCCGGCTTGAAGTGTTCGGCCGTGACACCCAGCTCGTATACCCCGGGGGGAAGGTTGACGATTTGCGCGAACCCGTGGCCATCCGCCGTGGCTTCACGCTGCAATCCCGTGGCGATGCTCTTGAGAACGACCTTGGCCTGGGGAATCACCGCCCCGGTCTGGTCCTGGATGGAAATGGAAACGCTGGCCAAAGTTTGAGCTTGAGCCACCGGAAGAACCAGCGCGAGGCAAATCGCCACACCCAAGGCCAACACTGCGCGATGTGTATTTCTGGGTCCAGTTGTCATCATTTTCTCCCGCAAAAAAGGGGAGCTTAGGTTCATCCCCCGGATGGCGAAGAGGATGGCCGCAGGCAGCGGTCGTGTCAGTGACTCGTGACCGGAGCACCTGTGAGCTACGTACACCGAGGTGTGACGACCGTCACAGGTCGGGGTCGAGCGGGAAGGAATGCCTGCCGAGATTCGGTGTGTCCGGAACGGCCAGGAGACGGTCGGCCGGAACCCTGACGAAAAGGTTCAGGCGGAGCGCCGGGTCAGGTCTTCCAGTGCTGTTTCGACGCTTTGGCGGCTCACGCCATGTTGTTCGGCGATTTCGTCCAAACGGTCACGCGGAGTTTTTTCCAGTGCCGTATTCACCAGTTCCGCAGTCTGCGCCGGCGCGCCGGTGTACTGCAGTCGCACGATGTCCGGGCGGGCGTAGTGGCCGACGGTATCGATGATGGCTTTCCACACCTTGATCATGTCGGCGCGGCATTCGGCATAGAGGATGGTGTCGCCGGTTGTAGGGGGAACCAGGGGGATACCGAGCGGGGCCACGATCTGGCTGCCGCCCTGGGCGTAGTCCACATTGATGGTATCCCGCAGGGGGAAGTCTGCCGGGATATCGTCCTGGGTGATGTATCCGCAGGCGGAAAGCACGAACGCGCCCGCTTCCAGGGCATGGGCGCGCGTCTGGGTGTGGCCCCAGAAGAACTGGCCCTGGACATCGGCCTCTTCCAACTTGGGCCCGCAGTGGAGCGCGAAAGCTCCCGGAAAGACGGCGATGTGGAAGTCCTCGCCCTGTTCGATCATGCGGGCGCGGATGAGGGTCATGAGATGCTCGCCACAGATGAGGCCGCCGATACGGCCGATGTCGGTGTCATAGGTGACCAGGTCGCTGCCGTCCCCGTTGCCCCACACCGCTCGCTCGACGAAGGTGGGCATGGTCTTGCGATGGCGTCCGAGGACCTTCCCGGAGCGATCGAGAAAAAGCAGAGTGTTGTAGATGGTGTGCACGCCGCGGCGTGGATCCATCTCATTGCAGCCGATCACGACGTACGCGTTGGCCTTGGCGGCCGCCTCGCCGAGGCGTTCGGTGTCTTCGCTGGGAATCAGCAGGGCGTTGTCATAGAAGCGGATGCGCACCGGCACCCAGTCATTGAGCTTCGACTCCCAACCCTCGCCCCAATAGGGGTAGCCGGCCAGCCAGGTCTCGGTGAAGACGATGAGTTCCGCCCCGTGCTCGGCGGCTTGCGCAATCTTCTGGCAGGCGCGTTCCACGCTGCGCTCACGGTCGAGGTAGACCGGTGGAGTCTGCACGACGGCCACCTTGACCACGTCTCGACCACCCAGGACCTTTTGCTGGGGCTTCATTGTTCCCTCCGGGTTTGAACCACAACAAGCGACGAGCGCGGTCCCCTAAAAGGACCGCGCCCGATCGCACGTTCGTGCGGCCTCAATCGGCGAGCACTTTTTCGGCGGGCCGCTCTTTCGCTTCGCCCTTCTTCGTGCCCGCGCGCCGGAAGATATCGCGGTCAATCATCGACTCGATCTGGGCGCGAACGATGGCGTCGTTCTGCTCGTGCCGGCGGGGAGGTTCCTCCAGGCACAGGTTCTTGGGGTAGATGGGCCGGTCATAGATCAACCGGTACTGTTCCGTGCGCAGGTCCTTCATCCAGTTGCCCCACAGGGAGCGCGTGCGGTACTGGCGCAGAGCTTCGATGTCGATGATGCCTCCGGCGTAGGAGGAACCCGAACCGTACTTGTGTTCGGAAACCATGCGTCCCTGGTAGTCGACGATCATGGACGCGCCGCCGAAGGTGTCGATGGCGGTTTCCGACTCCTGCGTCAGGTAGTAACAGGCGACGTTGGGAGCGATCACATAGCAGGTGTTGTCCAAGGCGCGGGCACGGTTTTGGATCTCCCACAAGCCGTTGGCTACGTAAGGCTCAGGGTAGCTGGGCCGGTAGATGATCTCGGCACCGTTCATGGCCAGGCCGCGGGCCGTTTCCGGATAGGAGCCCTCCATGCAGATGATGGTGCCGATGCGGCCGATCTCGGTATCGCAAACCGGGTAGAAGGCGTCCAGGTTCTCGCCATAGAGTTCCACCCAGCGATCCCACACGTCGTGGGGGACGGTGGAGTGCTCGCGCGCGAACACCTGCAGCTTGTAGTGCCGGTGGATCACGTTGCCGCTGGGGTCGATGATGAAGGCGCAGTTGAAGAAACGCTCGGGAAACTCGGGGTGCTTCACCTTGGCCTGGGCGATGACAAAGGCGTTGTGCTGACGCGCCTTGCGACCCAGGAACTCGGTTTCGTCACCGGGGATATCGAGCGCCATCTCCTGCACGTATTTGCGATGGTCCCAGTCGAAGACCTCATCGGTGAAGCCTTGCAGAGAGCCCTCGGGGATGGTGATCAAGCGCACGGGGAGATCGATGGCGCTGAGCCACACCGAGGCGTCGATGAGTTCGCCGATGTGCTTGAGGTTGGTGATGACTTCGGAACGCTTGCGGCAGCCGCGCATGGTGGGCTGCAAAGCCAGAGCCATATATTGCTCAACCATGGTGCACCTCCTGGTTCATGATGGCGTTGAGTATGTTGCCCGGGTCCAGAAAAAATCCTTCCCTGAAGTGTGAGCGATCCTGGAGATGCTCATTCCATACCCGGGGGCGGCCGCTGTCAACTCGGCAGCGTACCTAGGCGACCGACGCCTCCTTCTGCAGGCGCTGAATCAGGGATTCGGCCTCTGCGGTGCCGAACCACCAAGGGCTGTAGTCCGGCGGGTTGTTAAATCCATTCGCGATCCGGCTGGCGAGCGCCGGAATCTGGCTGGCGGCGCCCATGAGCTGCAGGATCTGGGGCTCAGGTGGCACCAATAACGAGTTGGTCCAACGCACCACCCACTGGGCGTAGCTCCAGAAGGCATCGAAGGTGCCTTGCATCCAGGCGGCATCGAAGGGCTTCGAGCCGCGCTCCAGGATGCGGTCCATGTACACCTTCGCCGCCTTGCTGGCAGTGTTCGAGCCCTGGCCGGTGATGGGATCGTTGAGCACCACTACATCCGCCATACCCAGGACCACGGCGCCGGACGGCAGCTTGCAGACAGGCTTGCGGACGGTGGGGGCGAAGCGGCCGGTCAGGATGCCCATGTCGTCGGTGAGTTGAATGTTGTGGCAGCGCGCGGCTTCCCAGGGCAGGAACTTGGCGAGGATCTCCTTGCTGCGGGCCAGGTGCTGCTGGGGCGTTTTCACATCCTGCCAGCAGTCCATGGGCCCGCCGACCACGCCTTCAAACACCATGATCTCGCAGGGGCCGCTGAGGGTGAGGGCGGGGAAAACAAAGTATTCGCCCACGCCGGGCATGAGGCTGAAGGCCACCGCGGGGTAGGGCTCGCGGGGCACCATGTTGGTGACGTAGGTGAGCGCGAGGGCGCGCATGGGAGTGGAGTAGGGAGAGCGGGAGGCGTCGCGCTCGAACAGGCGGGCGATTTCTCCCTTGCCGGAAGCGACCAGGACGAGGTCGTGGGTGTGGGCGTACTGCTCCAGGTGCTCCGGACCGGCGTCCTCGATCACCAGCTTGCCGCCGCGGCGAGCAAACTCCGCCATCCAACCCGAGAACTTCACGCGCTGATCGATGGACTGGCCGTAGTGGTCGAGCCGGGCCTCCCAGAAGAGAGCGCGGCTGCCATCGGGAGCAGGGATGGAGAAGGCGATGCCTTCGGTGATGGGACACTGCTTCTCCCAGAGGTTGATGCCGAGGTCGCGCTCGTTCTGCAAGGAGTCGTGGAACATGAACTGGCTGGATGTGACCCGGCCGGCGCGAATCTGCTCGGGCGTGCGGTTGGAGACGACGGTGACGCCGTAACCCTGCTGCTGCAGCCCTAGCGCCAACTGCAGGCCGGATTGTCCGGCTCCGACAATCGCGATCTTTCTCATGGAGCGCTGTCTCCCTCGCTTCCTGAAGTGCGGCCCACGGGTCCGGCGATCCTGCATGTAGGGACGGGCGCGGAATCCGTTCGATGGGGAGCCAAATATACCCGAGAGTTGCGCCGTTTTCATCTCTTTACAGTCCGGCTCCCTTGTTCGTCACCAACCTGCGTGATAGTTTGCTTTCCGCGTTGGGGAACCGGGTGGAATGAAGCGTATCGCCATCATTGGAGCCGGCCAGTCGGGACTACAACTTGGGCTGGGCCTGCTGGCCGGCGGCTATGAGGTAACCATCTACGCGGGCCGCTCGGCGGAGGAGATTCACGATGGACCGGTGATGTCCAGCCAGTGCATGTTCGACTCGGCGCTGGAGGCGGAGCGAGCACTGGGCCTGAACTTCTGGGAAGCGGACTGCCCCCGCGTGGAGGGCATGGGCTTCGCCGTGCCGGATGGCGTGGGCGGCAAAGTGGTCGATTGGGCCACCCAACTGGATGATCCTGCGCAGTCGGTGGACCTGCGTCTGAAAGTGGCGCGCTGGATCACGGAGTTCGAGCGGCGCGGCGGCGAACTGCGCATCAAGGAAGCCGACCTGGACGACCTGGAGCGGTGCGCACGCACCCACGACCTGGTGATCGTGGCGGCAGGGAAGGGCGCCATCGGGCAGCTTTTCGAGCGCGATGCCGAACGCTCGTGCTTCGAAAAACCGCAGCGTGCCCTGGCGCTCACCTACGTGCGCAACATGGCGCCGCGCCAGCCCTTCAGCCTGGTTTCTTTCAACCTGATTCCGCAGGTGGGCGAGTACTTCGCGTTTCCCGCGCTCACCACCAGCGGTCCCTGCGAAATCATGACGTTCGAAGGCGTGGTGGGCGGGCCCATGGACTGCTGGCAGGACGTGAAGACACCCGGCGAACACCTGGCCCGCAGCAAACAGATCCTGGAGCGCTGGCTGCCCTGGGAAGCGGAGCGCTGCCGGGAAGTCGAACTGACCGACGCCAACGGCGTTCTCACCGGGCGCTTGACCCCGGTGGTGCGGAAGCCGTTGGCCAGGCTGCCTTCGGGGCAGCACGTCCTGGGCATGGCGGACACCGTGGTGCTCAACGATCCCATCACCGGGCAGGGGTCGAACAACGCGGCCAAGTGCGCGGAATCGTACCTGGAAAGCATTCTGGAGCGCGGCGACCGGGCGGCCGATCCGGAGTGGATGCAGCAGACCTTCGATCGCTACTGGACGGGATATGCGAAGTGGGTCACGGAGTGGACCAACCTGATGCTGAACCCGCCGGCGCACGTGATGAAGATCCTGGAAGCATGCGGCAAGATCACCGCCGTCGCCCGGGCCTTCGTGAACGGCTTCGACGATCCCCGCACCTTCTTTCCCTGGTTCATGGAGGCGGCGGAAGCGGAAAAGTTGATCCAGCAGGAAGCCAAAGCGGTGGCAGACCGGTTCGATCGCCGCGATTTTCGGCGCGCGTTGGGCCAGTTTGCCACCGGAGTCACGGTGGTAACGGCAGGCACATCGGACGGACGGCGAGTGGGAGTCACGGTGAACTCGTTCTCATCGGTCTCACTCGATCCGCCACTGATTTTGTGGAGCCTGGCACGCAACGCGGGCAGCTTCCAGGATTTCTGCAGCGCGAGTCACTTCGCGGTGAACGTGCTCGAGTCGCGGCAACACCATCTTTCCCGCCAGTTTTCCACCCCGATGGCGGACAAGTTCGCGGGCGTGGAGTGCACGGAAGGCAGAGCCGGCTGCCCGCTGCTCAACGGCGCCGTCGCCTGGTTCGTGTGCCGCAAGGTGCGGCAATACGACGGCGGCGACCACGTGATCCTTCTCGGGGAAGTGGAAGACTACAAGTACCAGGAAGGCGAGCCGCTGGTGTTCCACTCCGGCCGGTATCGCTTGGCGACTCGGCATCCCGACATTCCGGACTGAGGGAGACGACTGCACGTGGGATCGAACAGACTGGGAGTCTTCCTGGAGGCCCTGCCGCTGGCGGAGGTCCGCCGTTTCGCCCGCCGCGCCGATGAGTGTGGCTGGCAGACCGCATGGTTCCCGGAAATCACCTTCGGCGACGCCTTCATACCGGCGGCTGCGGCTGCGCTGGAGACCGAACGGCTGAGGCTGGCGACCGGCGTGGTCGGCATATGGAGCCGGTCTCCGGTGGCCATGGCGCTAAGCGCCGTGAGCTTGAGTCAACTTTGCCCGGGACGCATGATCCTGGGACTGGGATTGCAAGCCCGCTCTTATGTCGAAGACTGGCATGGCGCCCGCTACGCCAAGACGCTCACGGCCATGCGCGAGTATGTGACCATCCTGCGGCGCATCCTCGCGGGAGAATGTGTCACCTACGAAGGCGAGGTGTTTCGCGTCAGGAATTTCCAGCTTCAGGTGCCTCCTCCCAGCCCGCCGATTCCGATCTACCTGGCGGCCATCGGACCCAAGATGGCGCATCTGGCGGGCGAAGTGGCGGATGGCATCCTGGGCTACTTCTATTCGCTGCCGTACCTGGGCAAGGTCGTACTGCCGAATATCAGCGCCGGCGCCGAGCGCGCTGGACGGTCGCTTGACGGTTTCGACATTGCCTGCGGGCTTCCCGCCATCGTCGGCCGGGACGGCCGCGCCTTGGAGCAGATCAAAGGACAGGTCTTGATGTTCGCCACCGCCAGCGGCTCGTCGCGTTTCTACGCTGAAAGCTTCGCGCAAGCCGGTTTTGGCAGCGAGGTCCGCCAGATCCAGGATCTGGTGGCGCGCGGAGACTTGAAGGGGGCGCTGCGCCTGGTGAGCGACGAGATGGCGGCCGCGTTCACGCTCGCCGGCACGGCGGAACAGGTGCGCAAGCGTATTGCCGACTATCGCGCCGCCGGCGCCACGACCGTGGTGCTGAATCCTTCTCCGCCGGACGTGTACTTCCCGCTTTTCCAGGGGCACTTTCCGGAGGGCGTGGAACTGCCGCCCTTTTCATTTCCCGACTACCTGAAGGTGATCGGCGATGTGATCGAGTTGATGGGAGGTGAGCCGCAGGGCCGATGAGGAGAGTGGCCATCGTCGGAGCGGGACAGGCAGGCCTGCTGATTGCGCATGACCTGCGGCGCCACGGCTATGAGGTCACGCTTTTTTCCGACAAGACGCCGGAAGACTTTCTGAATCGCAGCCGGCCCACGGGCACGGCCGCGCGATTCGATATGTCACTGGACTGGGAACGCGAACTGGGCCTGAATCATTGGGACCACCTGGCGCCCAAGGGCGAGGGCGTGCACCTCACGTTCGTGCCGGGAGCGCTGGGCAACGTTCTGCTCACCCTGATGGGGCGGCTATCACGACCCTTCCTGGCTATCGATCTGCGCCTGCAGAGCGCCCGCTGGATGCAGGACCTGGAAAAGATCGGGGGGAAGATCACCACTGAGGAGGTCACCATCCCGCGCCTGGAGGAAATCGCCGCGGCGCATGATCTGACGATTGTGGCGGCAGGCCGCGGCCCGGTGGTGAAGCTGTTTCCACGCGATGATGGCCGCAGCACGTATAAGAAGCCGCCGCGGTTTCTTGCCATGATCAACGTCGTGAACGTTGCCATGCACATGGACTACTGCCCGTTCCTGCCGGTGAAGTTCAACTTCTTCGGACGTTACGGCGAGTGCTTCTGGGTTCCCTGGTATCACAAGGGCGGCAGCCAAGCCTGGAGCTGCGTGTTCGAAGCCAAGGAAGGCAGTCCCATGGACCAGTTCCGCGGCGCGAAGAGCGGACAGGACGCTCTGGACATCGCCAAGAAGGTGACGCGGGAGATGGTGCCCTGGGATGCGGAGTGGATCAAGAACGCCGAACTGGCGGACGAAAACGCCTGGCTGGTGGGCAGTTTCGTTCCCGAGGTGCGGAAAGTCGTGGGCGTTCTTCCCTCGGGCCGGCCGGTGATTTCCGTCGGCGACACCGCCCATTCCTTGGATCCCATTGGCGGGCAAGGGGCGAACAACGGCAACAAGATGGCGCGCAACCTGGTGCAGTGCATTCTGGAACGCCAGGATCAACCCTTCGACGTGCCCTGGATGGAGAGCACCTTTGAAAAGTTCTGGGCGCGGCACCGCTTTATCGAAATGTTCAACAACACGCTGCTGGAACCGCTGACCGATCCCGGCAAGGAGCTGCTGATCGCGCAGTACGGCTCCAGCGGTGAACTGGATGACGCCCGCGGCTGCCAGACCATCGCCAATGCCTTCGTGGAGAACTTTAACGACCCGGCCTACATCACAGAGGCCTTTCACGACATGGCCAAGGTCCGCGCCCTGATCGAGAAGCTGACCGGCCATCACTGGATGTGGTCGGCCATCCGCGGAAGGGTTAACATTGCCGGCGCTCAGGTGCGCCAAGCCCTGGGACTGCGTTCCGGACATCCCGGCACCGAGCCACTGCCGCCCGGCCGACGGTTCTGGGAGAAAGAGGCGCCGGCGACAGTGCCGGCCCGTCAGGCCTGAAGCTGCGAGGGAAGAGGGAGACACGAGAGATGCAAGGACTCAAGGGCAAGGTTGCGATCGTTACCGGTGGGGCCACGCTGCTGGGACAGGGCGTGGTGCGAGGATTCGTGGGCGAGGGAGCGAAGGTGACGGTGGCGGACGTGGACGCCAAGGGCGGCCAGGCTGCCGCCTCCGAGCTGGGCAAGGACGTTTTGTTTGTCCAGACCGACCTGCGCGATGATCAGCAAGTCGCAGCCTGCGTGGAGCGCACCGTGAAGACATTCGGCGGCGTGGACTTCCTCATCAACCTTGCCTGTGTCTATACCGATGAGGGGTTTGCGACCAACCGCGAGAAGTGGCTGGACGCGTTCAACGTGAACGTGCTGGGGGGCATCGTCATGGCGCAGGCTTGCCGGCCGCACATGGTGAAGCGCGGTGGGGGCGTGATCATCAACTTCGGCAGCGTCAGCGGCAAGGTGGCGCAACCCGGCCGCGCGGTATATCCGGTCACCAAGGCGGCCATGATCCATCTGACGCGGACCCAGGCGCTCGAGCTGGCGGCCGACAAGATCCGCGTCAACTCGGTTTCCCCGGGATGGATCTGGTGCCGGCTGATGAACGAATGGACCCACGGCGACCGCGCCCTCACGGACCAGGTCGGCGGGCGCTTCCACGCGCTGAGCCGGGTGGGCAACCCCGAGGAAGTCGCGCAGGCCGTGCTCTTTCTCTGCTCCGACGGCGCTTCCTTCATTACCGGAACCGATGTGGCGGTGGACGGCGGCTACATCGCCATGGGCCCCGAGGGCAAGGTGAATGCGATTCCAGAGCTGATCCGGTAGTGCCCGGGTCCGATGTTCCCACTAGCAGAAGGCCCGGTTGCGGCACTGGAGCCGGTACATCCCGCAAATAAAGGAATCCATCCCGTCCAGGTAAACATCCTGTGGGTAACACCTCGACGCGCCATATGGATTCGTGGTGCAATCATATAAGGGCGGCCATGATGTTCTCTTCCTTTCAACCGCGGGTCGTGGTGACAACCGTGTCATGGTGTGTCCTGACTGTGGTAGCGGTGGCCATAACCGGATGCAGCAAGAAAGCGCAAGGAGGCGCGGAAACAGATCCGCAGGCCATCGCGGTGAAAGTGGAGACGGCGACGCGGGAGCGAGCGCCGGATTTCACCGAGTACATCGCCACGCTGAAGTCGCGGCGGTCGTCCGTGATCCAGCCGGAGGTGGAGGGACAGGTCACCCGCATCTTCGTGCGCTCGGGGAACCGGGTGGCGGCCGGGGCGCCGTTGCTGGAGATCGATCCGCGGAAGCAAGAGGCTACGGTTACCGCGCAGGAAGCTAACCAGCGGGCGCGCCGGGCGGCCCTGGAGTACAACCGGCAAGAACTGGAGCGGCGCAAGCAATTGTTCGCCGCCGGAGTGATCAGCAAGCAAGAACTGGACCAGGCCCAGACGGCCTATGACGCCTCCAAGGCGGAGGTGGACGCGCTCGAGGCGTCGGTGAGCGAACAGAAGGTGCAGTTGCGCTACTACACGGTGACGGCGCCGTCGGCAGGAACGATCGGCGACATCCCGGTGCGGGTGGGCGACCGCGTGAACACCGACACCGTACTCACCACGCTCGACGAAGGCGGCGAACTCGAAGCCTATATCTCGGTTCCGGCGGAAAAATCTGGCGCTGTGCGTACAGGGACGCCGGTCGAGATCGTGGTGCCCGGGGAACAGACCGCGATACGCACCGTGACCACGTTCGTTTCCCCGCGCGTGGACGACGCCACGCAACTGTTGCTGATCAAGGCCAGCGTGCCCAATCCGCAGGGACGTTTCCGCAACGATGAAGTGGTGCGAGCGCGGGTGATCTGGAGTGAGGGCGAACGGGTGCTGCTGCCCATCACGGCAGTGCAGCGCGTGGCCGGACAGACCTTCGCGTTCGTGGTGGAGAGCGATGGCAAGCAGACCGTAGCCCGGCAGAGAGCGATGCGACTGGGAGAGATCCTGGGGAACCGGTACGTGGTGCTGGAGGGGATCGAGCCGGGCGAGAAGGTGATCGTGACCGGCGTGCAAATGCTGGCGGACGGGACGCCGGTAAAGGCGGAGTAGGTTGGCCCGTGAGTAGTCCTCGCCTTTTCCTCATTCTGAGCGGGAAAGCAGGGCATGTTCGTTAATTTCTTCATACGGCGGCCGGTGTTTGCGACGGTCTGTTCGCTGCTGATCATCCTGGCGGGAGCGACCGCCATCCCTACCTTGCCGGTGGCGCAGTTTCCGGTGCTGGCGCCGCCGCAGGTGAGTGTGTTCGCGAACTACACCGGGGCCAACGCCCAGGCGGTGGAGAGCAGCGTGACCACGCTGCTGGAGCAGGCCATCAACGGCGCCGAGGGCATGCGGTACATGAGCTCGAGCAGCGGCAACGACGGCTCGAGCTCGGTAACGGCGACGTTCGCGCTGGACCGCAACCTGGACATCGCCGCCGTGGACGTGCAGAACCGCGCCTCGACCGTGCTGGGACGCCTGCCCGGGGAGGTGCAGACCACCGGCCTCGGCATCTACAAGAACTCCGGGTCGTTCGTGCTGGCCATAGGGGTGTACTCCGAGGACGGGCGCTACGACAGCCAGTTCATCAGCAACTACCTGGACGTGTACGTGCGCGACCCGCTGAAGCGGGTGAAGGGCGTGGGCGACGTCATCATCTTCGGCGAGCGCAAGTACGCGATGCGCCTGTGGCTGGACCCGCTGCGACTGGCTAAACGCAAGCTCACCGCGGGCGATGTGGTGGCGGCGCTGCGCGAACAGAACGTGCAGGTGGCGGCCGGGCAAGTGGGAGAATCACCGGCCGTGCCGGGACAGCAGTTCCAGATCAGCGTACGTGCCGTGGGAAGGCTGACGGAGCCGAGGGAATTCGAGGACATCGTCCTGAAGCGGGGCGAAGACGGGTCGCTGGTGCAGGTGCGCGATGTGGGACGCGCCGAGTTGGGAGCGGAGAACTACGGCTCCAACCTTTTCTACAACGGACATGAGGCCCTGGGCCTGGGCGTGATGCAGCTCTCCAACGCCAACGCGCTGGAGGTAGCGGCGGGAGTGCGAGAGGAACTGGACCGGCTGGCGAAGCAGTTTCCGCCGGGCCTGAAGTACCAGATGGCTTTTGACACTACCGCGGCGGTGGGCGAGTCCATCCGCGAAGTGCTGAAGACTCTGCTGGAAGCGGTGGTCATCGTCATTCTGGTGATCTTCCTCTTCCTGCAGACGTGGCGGAGCACGCTGATTCCGGCAGTGACGATTCCGGTATCGCTGATCGGCACGTTCGCCTTCGCCAAGCTGTTCGGGTTTTCCATCAACACGCTGACCCTGTTCGGCATCACGCTGGCCACGGGCCTGGTGGTAGACGACGCCATCGTGGTGATCGAGAACGTGGAGCGCCACATCCAGGAAGGGATGGCCGATGCGCGGCGAGCCACGCAAGTGGCCATGGGCGAAGTGACCGGAGCGGTGATCGCGACCTCGCTGGTGCTGGTCGCGGTGTTCGTGCCGGTGGGATTCTTTCCAGGAACGACGGGGCGGCTGTACCAGCAGTTCGCGCTGACCATCGCGTTCTCCATCGCGCTCTCGGCGTTCAATGCACTCACGCTTTCGCCGGCGCTGGCGGCGCTGCTTCTGCGGCGCTACCACGGTTCCAGGAATCCGCTGCTGCACGCTTTCAACAGCGGACTGGCGCGGGCCACCGAGGCCTACAGCAACCTGATTCCGGTGCTGGAGCGGAAGCGCGCGCTGGTGGTGGTGGTGTTCCTGATCGGACTGGCAGCGGCCTACGGCGTGTACCAGGCGGTGCCGACCAGCTTCGTCCCCGACGAGGACCAGGGCTGGTTCATGGTGCTGGTGCAGGCCCCGGAAGGGGCGTCGCTGGAGTACACCACCGCGGTCTCGCACCAGGCGAGCAAGGTGCTGCTGCAGAATCCGGATGTGACCGGCGTGTTCTCGGTGCCGGGCTGGAGCTTCAGCGGGGCGGCGCCGAACCGGGCGATGATCTTCATGAACATGAAGGACATCGAGGAACGGAAGGGAGAAGGCCATTCGCTGGGGGAGGTGGTGAATGCCGTGCGCGGGCCGCTGGCCGGGATCCGAGAGGCGAGCGTGGTGCCTTTCGGCCCGCCGGCCATTGAGGGACTGGGAGCGTATGGCGGATTCCAGTTTCAGTTGCAGCAGACCGGCGCGGGAACCATGGAGGAGATGGAGAACGCTCTGCGCGGACTGATCCGCAAGGCCAGCACGCGGCCCGAACTGCAGGGCCTGTTCACCACGTTCAGCGCGCGCGATCCACAATTCCTGGTGGAGATTGACCGGGAAAGGGCCAAGAGCCTGGGAGTACCGTTCACGGAGATCACGTCGGCGCTGCAGGTCTACATGGGTTCCCAGTACGTGAACGACTTCGACTTCAACAACCGGTCGTACCGGGTGTACGTGCAGGCGGACAAGCAATTCCGCTCGCAGCCGCGCGACCTCAGGCAGTTCTACGTGCGCGCCGAGACCGGCCAGATGGTGCCGCTGGACAGCCTGGTGACGGTGAAAGAAACCACCACGGCCAGCATCGTGAGCCACTACAACCTGTTCCGCACGGCGGAGATCAACGGCAGCGCGGCGCCGGGATACAGTTCCGGGCAGGCGATCGCAGCCATGGAAGAAGTGGCGCGCGAATCGCTGCCCTCGGGGTATTCCTACGAGTGGACGGGGCTGGCGCTGGAAGAGATCGAGTCCGGAGGGCAGTCGCTGCTGTTGTTCGCCCTGGGACTGCTAGTGGTCTACCTGACGTTATCCGCGCAATATGAGAGCTTCGTGCTGCCCTTCATCATCCTGCTTTCGGTGCCGATGGCCATCCTGGGAGCGCTGGGAGCGCAGTGGATGCGCGGGCTGCAGAACGACGTCTACTGCCAGGTGGGACTGGTGATGCTGATCGGATTGGCGAGCAAGAACGCCATCCTGATCGTGGAGTTTGCCGAGCAGTTGCAGGCGCGCGGGGTGCCGCTGATGGAAGCGGCGGCGGGAGCGGCACGGCTGCGGCTGCGGCCCATCCTGATGACGTCGGTGGCCACCATCATGGGAGTGATGCCGCTGGTGTTCGCCTCGGGCGCGGGCTCGGCGGGACGGCATTCGGTGGGAACCACCGTGGCCGGCGGGATGATCGTTTCCACCTTCCTCAACCTGTTTATCATCCCGGTGCTGTACGTGATCGTGCGGGCATGGTTGCCGGTGCGGCACGCGCACGCAGGAGCGGTGGCGGAAACGGCGGATTAAGTAGGATCCGGCGTCGTCCACACCTGCTTCCCCTTCTGCATCTGGCCCACCTAACGTTGAAACGGCTGAGCTAGGATAGGTCGTTCCTTCGAGGGACTTCCCAGTATTCCCTTTACTCCGGCAAAGCTTGGACGAGAGCTTCATGCAGCCCTACGAAGAAGTCGAACACACGGCGGACTGGGCGTTCCGCATACGCGGCGGGACACTGGCGGATTTGTTCGTGAACGCAGCCCGGGTGGTGTGCTGGCCGCGGGGCGCAGCGCCGGAGTTCGAGCCAACCGTTTCGCACGAGGTCTCGGTAGAAGGTGTAGATCGGGAGACGCTGCTGGTCAACTGGTTGAACGAACTGCTCTACCTGCAGGAGACCGAGTGCGAGGCATACAATCGCTTTAAGGTCATTGAGATTTTCGATACCCGGTTGCGGGCGCGCGTGGAGGGTCGAGCGCGACAGGCGTCCGACGTCAATCCCATCAAGGCGGTGACCTTCCACGAGTTGCGGATCACTGAAAGCAAGGACGGGTTCGAGGTAACTGTTGTGGTGGACGTGTAAGGAAGGCAAAGGGCAAAGGTAAGAGGGCAAAGGAGAAATGCCGCAGAAGTCTGATTTCGTGCGCGTGGCGCAGAACGTATGGGAGATCCCGCAGTCGTACCGCGAGGACATGCGCGCGCCCGCGCGGCTGTATGCCGACGAAGCGCTGCTGGAAGACGCGCTGGGCGACAAGTCGACGGAGCAACTGGTGAACACCGCCACCCTGCCCGGAGTGGTGAAGTACGCCATCGCCATGCCCGACATCCACCAGGGCTACGGCTTTCCTATCGGCGGAGTGGTGGCGACGCGGCTGCCGGACGGCGTGATCTCGCCGGGCGGAGTGGGCTACGACATCAACTGCGGCGTTCGCATGCTGGCTTCCGAAGCGACGGTGGAAGAGATACAGCCGTTTCTCGCAGACCTGGCGACGGCGTTGTACCGCAACTGCCCGAGCGGCGTAGGAGTGACGGGCCACATCCGGCTGAAAGACGCCGAAATGGACCAGGCGCTGGTTGAAGGCAGCCGCTGGGCACTGAAGCAGGGTTACGCCCGGCCGGAGGACCTGGAACGCACCGAGGAATTCGGGACGCTGGCGGGCGCCGACCCGGCGCTGGTCTCGCACAAGGCGAAAGAGCGCGGGCGCCACCAGATCGGGACGCTGGGGGCGGGCAACCACTTTATCGAAGTGGACCGGGTGGCGCGGGTGCACGACGAGGAGGCGGCGCGGCGACTGGGACTCTATCCCGATCAGGCGGTGGTGCAGATCCACTGCGGCTCGCGCGGGTTCGGCCACCAGGTGTGCGAGGACTACGTGGCGCGCTTCCAGAGGACGGTGCGGGAGTACGGCATCACGCTGCCCGATCGCGAGCTGGTGTGCGCGCCTTTCAGCTCGGGTGAAGGCCAGGACTACTTCCGCGCCATGGCGTGCGCGGCCAACTTCGCCTTCGCCAACCGGCAGGTGCTGGCGCATTACATCCGGCGGTCGTTCGAGGAGGCGCTGGCGGGCAAGGTGAAGGACTTCGGCCTCCACCAGATCTATGACATCGCGCACAATATGGCGAAGGTCGAAGAGCACAGGATCGGCGGCGCCAGCGTGCGCGTATGCGTGCACCGCAAGGGCGCAACCCGGGCGTTCGGGCCGGGATCGCCGGTGCTGCCCAACGATCTGCGCGACCTGGGACAGCCGGTGCTCATTCCCGGGTCGATGGGAACGGCATCGTACATCCTGCTCGGGACGCCGGGGTCGATGGAGCAGACCTTCGGCTCCACCTGCCACGGCGCGGGACGCGTGATGAGCCGCGCCAAGGCCAAGCGGACGGTGCGCGGCGCGGAGTTGCGCCAGGAACTGGAAACGCGCGGCATCGTGGTGCGCGCGGGTTCGATGGCGGGGCTGGCCGAGGAAGCGCCGGTGGCTTACAAGGACGTGGCGCGGGTGGTCGAGGTGGTACATCGCGCGGGCATCGGAAAGATGGTGGCGCGGCTGGAGCCGGTGGCGGTGATCAAGGGATAGCGGTTGTTGTCCCTCCTACTTCGACGGCAGCCTTGCGAGGTCCGCGCTTACGCGGTAACTTCTATCGGTGGGCGTGAAGCTTTCTAACCGGCTCATTTTCCTGCTGGCGCTTTCCGGCCTTTACCTCTACGGCCTTCCGGATACGAGCGTCTTCTACCTGGGCATTGTGGTGCTGCATCTGGCAGCAGGCGTTTTGCTTGCGCTGCTGCTACCTCGAGTGTTGCGGAGGGGGCTTTCGGACCTTCCGGGGACCGCCCGGCTCGGCTGGATAGCCATGGGGCTGGGCGCGATGATTGGCGTCCTCCTCTTTGCCATCGGCACGACTCGGCCCAACCTACCCTGGCTCTATGCGCACATTGGGCTGACGGTGGCAGGCGTGGCGCTGCTGCTGGTGGCGTGGATGGAGCGGCGCGGGTGGCTGGGTTCCGCGGTGGCGCGGTTTGCGGTGGCCGTCTTGTTCGTGGCTGCGCTTTCAACGGCGGCCCAGTACTCAAGGCACAACCTGTGGCTGAGCGCGAACATCATTCGCAATCCGCTCAATCCGCCGACGTCGATGGACGGCGAAGGCGACGGACCGCGAGGGCCCTTCTTCCCCAGCTCGTCACAGGTAAAGGACGGCAAGCTGATCCCTTCTGAGTTCTTCATGAAGTCGGACGCCTGCCAGCGCTGCCATCAGGACATCTACCAGCAGTGGTTCAGCTCGGCGCACCATTTCTCGTCCTTCAACAACCAGTGGTACCGCAAAAGCGTCGAGTACATGCAGGAAGTGGCGGGGACGAAGCCTTCGAAGTGGTGTGGCGGCTGCCACGATCCCGCCATCCTTCTGGCGGGCAAGATGGACAAACCCATCGTGGAGCAGATGGACCGGCCGGAAGCGCACGCCGGCATGGGCTGCATGATGTGCCACTCCATCGTGCACGTGAAAAGCTCCATGGGGCAGGGCGATTTCGTGCTGGAGTATCCCGATCTGCATGAGCTGGCGGCCAGCGAGAATCCGGTGCTGCGCGGGGTGCACGACTTCCTGACCTACGTGAACCCGGAGCCTCACCGGCGGGCGTTCCTCAAGCCGTTCATGCGCGACCAGACGGCCGAGTTCTGTTCCACCTGCCACAAGGTCCACCTGGATTCGCCGGTAAACCACTATCGGTGGATCCGCGGATTCAACGAATACGACAACTGGCAGGCGTCCGGGGTCTCCGGGCAGGGAGCAAGGTCGTTCTACTATCCGCCCAAGGCGCAGAAGTGCGCCGACTGCCACATGCCACTGGTGGAAAGCCAGGATCAGGGCAACATCGCGGGCAAAGTACATTCGCATCGTTTTCCCGGCGCCAACACCGCGCTGCCGACAGCTAACCAGGACGCAATCCAACTTGAGGTCACCAAGAAGTTCCTGCAGGACAACATCGTCAGCGTGGACATCTTTGCGCTGTCCGAGGCCGAGCCGATGACTGCGGGAGGCGCCGCGGTTCCGGGCGAACTGGCGACCACGTTCGCGGTGGGTGAAGAAGCGGAACTGGCTGCGCCCGCGGGCGGTCCAGCGGCGCCGGCCGCGCCGGTGACTGCGCCGCTCGATCGCGTGCAGCCGGTGGTGCGGCGCGGCGAAACCGTGCGCGTGGACGTAGTGGTGCGCACGCGCAAAGTGGGCCACTTCTTCCCCGGCGGCACCGTGGACGCATTCGACGTCTGGCTGGAACTGAAGGCGACCGATGATCGCGGGCGCGTCGTGTTCTGGAGCGGCTCGGTGGAAAACGACGGCAAGGGACCGGTGGAGAAGGGAGCGCATTTCTACCGGTCGTTGCTGGTGGATGCGCACGGCAATCCCATCAACAAGCGCAACGCCTGGGCGGCGCGTTCCGTGGTGTATGTGCGCCTGATCCCGCCGGGCGCGGCCGATACCGTCCACTACCGTATGAAAGTTCCAGAAGATGCAGGCGGAAAGATCAAGCTGGAAGCGCGCCTGCATTACCGCAAGTTCTCTTGGTGGAACACGCAGTTTTCGTTCGCGGGAGTGCGCGATCCGGCGCAGCCGGGTCCGCATACTCCGGACTACGACGACGGGCGCTTCGTGTTCACGGGAGATACCTCGAAGGTTTCCGGGAAGCTGAAGCAGATTCCGGACCTGCCCATCGTTACGCTGGCGTCCGACGAAGTGACGCTGGAGGTGGCGCCGCGCTCCGCCCGGGCGCAGGAGCCGCGCGTCCAGCTCGATGCCAAGGATTGGGAGCGCTGGAACGATTACGGCATCGGCCTGCTGTTGCAGGGCGACCTGAAGGCCGCGCAGGCTGCATTCCAGAAAATCACGGAGATCGACCCCAAGAATCCCGACGGCTGGGTGAATATCGGCCGGGCGCGGGTGCAGGAAGGCGACAACGAGGGGGCGCGCGCGGTGCTGCAGAAAGCGCTCGAACTTAAGCCGGACCTGGCGCGGGCGCACTATTTCTACGCGCGAGTGCTCAAGGCCGACGGGCGCTACGACGACGCCATCGCGCATCTGCGGAAGACGCTGGCGCAATATCCGCGCGACCGCGTGGTGCGCAACGAGCTGGGGCGCATCCTGTTCCTCAAGCGGCAGTATGCGGACGCCGTTCGCGAGTTCGAAAAGGTGCTCGAGGTGGACCCCGAGGACTTACAGGCGCACTACAACCTGATGCTCTGCTACAACGGGCTGGGCAACGAGGCCCGGGCCGCCGAGCATCAGAAGCGTTACCTGAGATTCAAGGCCGATGAAGCTGCGCAGGCCATCACCGGCCCCTATCGGCAGGCGAATCCGGAAGACAACAACGAGCGCCAGGCCATCCACGAACACGTCTCGGCTCCGTTAGGGAAAACGGCCGCGCCGGCCCGCCGCACGGCGGCGGTTCCTGCTCCTCACGTTCGTCAGGGGAGCTCGGACTGATGCGCAAGCGCGCGGGTTTCCTTCTTCTCCTTGGCATGTCGCTCGGGATGCCGGCTGCGGCTCAGGATTCCAAGATCACCTTCCGTGATGTGACCCAAGCGGCGGGCATCCGCTTCACGCACAACAACGGCGCCTTTGGCAAGAAGTACATGCCGGAGACGATGGGCTCGGGGTGCGCCTTCCTGGATTACGACGGCGACGGCTGGCAGGACATCCTGCTGGTGAACGGTAAGGACTGGCCGGGGCGGCCGCAGCGGCCCGCGTCCCCGAAGCTCTATCGCAACAACCGCAACGGCACGTTTACCGACGTCACGGCCAGGGCCGGGCTGGCGGTGAGCCTATACGGACTGGGCGTGGCCGTGGGTGACTACGACAACGACGGCCATGACGACATCTTTCTCACGGCGCTGGGGCAGAGCCGTTTGTACCGCAACAATGGAAACGGCACGTTCACGGACGTCACCAAGGCGGCCGGACTGGAAGGGCCGAACGAATTCTCCACCTCGGCTGCGTTTCTTGACTACGACAAGGACGGGCGGCTCGACCTCGTGGTAGCCAACTACGTGCAGTGGTCGGCGGAGAAGGATCTGTTCTGCACGCTGGACGGGCGCGCCAAGTCGTACTGCACGCCGGAGTCGTACAAGGGCGCCTCGCTGCGCATGTGGCGGAATGCAGGCGAGGGAAAGTTCCAGGACGCGACCCAGGCAGCCGGACTCTTCGACCCAACTTCCAAGGGACTGGGCGTCGCCGTGCTCGATGCCAATCAGGATGGCTGGCCCGACCTGCTGCTGGCCAACGACACCCAGCCCAACAAGCTCTACATCAACACCGGCAAGGGGGGATTCACGGAGAAGGGCGTGCTGGCGGGCGTGGGCTTCAGTGAGGATGGCGTGGCACGCGCAGGGATGGGCGTGGACGCCGCGGATTACGACCGCTCCGGGTATCCCAGTATCCTGATCAGCAATTTCTCCAACCAGATGCTGGCGCTCTACCACAACGAGCGGAACGGGTTGTTCGTGGACGAGGCGCCGCGTTCGGAGGTGGGGCGCAAGAGCCTGCTGACTCTGGGTTTCGCCTGCTTCTTCTTCGACTACGACCTGGACGGCTGGCTGGACATCTTCGTGGCTAACGGGCACATCGAGAACGAGATCGAGCGCATCCAGAAGCGGGTGAAGTATGCACAACCGCCGCACATGTTCCGCAACCTGGGCGGCGGGAAGTTCGTGGAGACCACGGAAACCCTGGGCGCGCAATTCATACGCCCTCGAGTAGCACGGGGCGCCGCCTACGGCGACTTCGATAACGACGGCGACCTGGATCTGCTGATCATGACGAACGGGGGTGCGGCCGCCCTCTTCCGCAACGAAGGTGGAAGCAACCGCAGCTTGAGGGTGAAGCTGGTGGGCGTGCGCTCGAACCGCGACGGGATCGGCGCCGTGGTGACGGCGACGGTGGGCGGCGAGAAGCACTCTGAGATGCTGCGCAGCGGATCGAGCTATCTTTCGCAGAGTGAGTTGGTGCTGACTTTCGGTTTGGGCACACGCGAGCGCGCCGACCAGGTGGAAATCAAGTGGCCAAGCGGCCAGACCGACCACCTGAAGAACGTCGCCGCAGGGCAGACCATCGTAGTGGAAGAAGGTAAGGGAATAGCGAGTGCGCGGCCGTTCGGGCCTGCGGCGGGCGCGGCTCCCGCGACCAAGCGTCAGACTAAGCCGCGGTGAGGACGGCGAGTTCGCCGATCACCTGATCGGTAGTCACGAGCCTTGCTCCCCGGCGTTCGATCTCTTCCATGGCGGCGCGGCCCTTGGCCCGGTCGAGGTGATGGGCGGCGTCGCGCACCAGCCACAGGCTGAAGCCGCGGTCGAGCAGGCCGCGGGCAGCGATAGCCACGCAGATCTCCGTTACCACGCCATAAAGCACGATCTGCGCATCCTTGCCGATGCGCTCCAGAAGAGCTTCCGCGTTCGGGTTGGTGAAGTTATCGAGGCTGTCTTTTTCGAGGATGACCTGCGCGTAGTCCTCCACGCGCTGCGGAACCGCAGCAGGATGGTTAGGAATCAGGAAAGGATCCGGTACGCGCGTCTCGGCGACCTTTTGTTGTCCCGCAGTGCCGACCACGCAATGCGGCGGCCAGTTCGCGAACTCAGCCGAATCCGGTGGGTGAGCGTCCGTGGTGGCCACAATCAGGATCTTGTGCTGGACGGCCCAGTCGGTGAGCCGTTTCAGGTTGGGCAGGATGGCTTCCGCGCCCGGCACATACAGCTTGCCGCCGGGATGGATGAAGTCCACTTGCGTATCTTCGTCCCAAAAAACGAACCTCATCGGCCTTCCTCCTTTGCAACCGTGGGCAGGATGCGGCTGCGTACCTCCTCCATGAGCGCCTCCAGACCTCGGCTGATCCCTACAGGATACGATGCAGGATCGCGCAGTGCGCGATGCCGCGCCGGCAGGCGGGACAGCTCGCGGCGCGCACGCTGCTGCAGTTCGGTGAGCGGCGGCGAAGGAGCGGTCGGCTTGCCGTCCATCATCACCCGGGCAAGCAAAGCGTCGGCGCCGGGGTACTGCTCCGTATCACAAGCAATCAGGTCGTGGCTGTAGCTTCCGTCAGCAGCGGGAAACCGGAATACCTGTTTGGGCCCGGGATACGTAGCTTTCCCTTCGCTGAACTTGGCGCGGGGCTGGCGTTGGCCTCCGCTTTCGATCTCTACCAGCTTGTAGACGCCGCTCAGTGCAGGCTCGTCCTTGGAAGTGGCCAGCGCGGTGCCCACACCGAACGCGTCCACTTCCGCGCCGGCGCGCAGGGCGTCGGCGACGAGGTACTCGTCAAGGTCGCCCGAGGCGAAGATTTGGGTGTCGGCGAGACCAGCCTGGCGGAGGCGGCGCCGCGTCTGGCGGGAAAGCTCGACCAGGTCACCGCTGTCCAGGCGGACGCCGCGCGGCTTCAAACCGAGGGCCACCAAGCGGTCGATGGCGGCCAGTGTGTCGTAGGTGTCTACCAGCAGGACGGCGTGCTGCGGGAAGGTTGCGAGGAGATCGCGGAAGCTCTCGTCCTCCTGCTGGTGCGCCATCACGTAGGAGTGGGCTACCGTGCCATAGGTGGGGATGCCGAAGCGGCGGCCAGCCTCGACATTCGACGTTCCGATGCAGCCGCCGATGAATGCCGCGCGCGCGGCCAGCGTACCAGCTTCCGGCCCGTGGGCGCGCCTGGTGCCGAAGTCCACGACCACGCGTCCCGCGGCCGACTGGACGATGCGGGCCGCCTTGGTAGCGATCATGGTCTGGAAGGTGATGGTGGTCAGCAGAAACGTCTCCACCACCTGGGCTTCTATGATGGGCGCAGTCACGCGCAACAAAGGTTCGCCGGCAAAGGCCGGAACGCCCTCGGGAATGGCCCAGACCTCGCCGGTGAAGCGGAAGTCGCGCAGGTACTGGTAGAAGCCCCGGCTCACGTTCCCGAATGCGGGATGGCGCCGGAGATAGTCGATGTCGTCGTGGGTGAAACGCAGATCGGCGAGGTAATCGAGAGCCTGTTCCAATCCTGCCACCAGCAGAAAGCCCCGCTTGGGCGGCAAGTCGCGCACGAACAGCTCGAAGGTGGCCGACGCCTCGAAGCCGCGGTCGAAGTACGCGGCCGCCATGGTCAGCTCATAAAGGTCGGTGAGGAGCGCGGAATGGGCTGTCTGCGACATGGCGCCCGAATGCGGACCTTAACCAATTATAAGAAGCCCAGAGGTGGGCGGGGCGGAATCCTTCGGATTCAGCCGGTGACGGTGGCCTTGCGAATGCCGGCCAGGACGCGGGCCGTTTCCGGAGCATGGAGCCGCCGGGAAATGAGCAGCTCAGCGAGGCGCTCCAGGTCGCCGGTGTCGTCGAGGGCAGCCCAGGATTCGAGCACGTGTGTGGCGAGGCCATGCTCCCGCAGGCGGACCAGGAGGTGGGCAAAGGTCTCGGGCTGGTTCCAGGGGAGTCCGGCCAGCAGGCGAGCAGGACAGCGCTTCAGGCCCAGCAGGTAGAAGCCGCCGTCCTCGGAGGGACCGAGCACGGCATCGGCAGAGCGCAACTGGGCCCGGGCGTCCTCCAGCAGGCGGGCGGGCAGGCCGGGATGATGGGCGGCGACAGCGATGGCGAAGTCTCCCTCGCGGAGCGCCTGTCGCAAAATCCGCTCCAGGCGCTTCCCGAGGTCGCCGCCACCCTGCGGCCAGACTGCAGCCGGAGGCGGATCGAGATCCGCCGCCAGCCGGCCGGAGGTCGCCGCAACCGGCCTTGCCCAGGGCAGGGAGCAGACCATGCGCCAGGTGTCTCGGAAGAAGGCTGCCGCCAGTCCGGCGGCCTGAGCGGTTCCAAGGGCAGAGATCAAGCCCTCTGCCCCGCTGCGTTGCGGCATGGCAAAGACGCAGACAACGCCGTCCCCTTTCATTCTCGCTGGTCCCAAGAGTTTCCCTGTCCTGCCTAGGGTCGCAGGCTTGGACGCAGCAAGCAGGGGGCGCGGTATACCGGCTGGTCACTTCGTCCCAGGTGAAAATCCACTGCGAGTCTTTGTCCCCACTGTGATACTCCACGCAGTGTCACAAGTCCCTTTGCAGCGACCCGGCCGCTGAGGGTAAGGTGTGCGGCATGGCAAACCTCGAAGACGAACTCCAG
>DATIGQ010000014.1 GCA_035454605.1 Terriglobales bacterium | reverse complement strand
GGGCAGCCGCGCTAAGCGGATCCAGCTCTACGGCCCGGCGGTCCAGGGCCAGGGCCTCTTCAAAGCGGCCCAGGGTATTGGCCAGAGTGGCAGCCCCCCGCATAACCCTGGCGTTTCCCGGCTCCAGGGCCAGCGCCCGCTGGTAGGAGGCATCCGCCCCCGCCCAGTCCCAGTCGTAGCCCTTCTTGATCCATCCCATGGCCGCGTGGGCCTCCGCCAGGTTTGCATCGAGCGCCAAGGCCCGCTCCACCGCCTCCCGCGCCTTCCGGTAGCCCTCCTCCGTTGGAAGGTAACCGGCATCCGCCTGGCGACTGCGTACCTCAGCAAGACCCACCCACCCCGGGGCATAGCTTGGGTCCAGTTTGATGGCTTGCTCGTAGTAACCGATCGCCTTCTCCAGGTTTCCCTTGCCGAGCCGCTCGTTAAAGTACCGCCCTTGTAGGTAGGCGCTGTAGGCTTCGGCATTCTTACCCGGGGCGGAGGGCGTTGCCGTCTTTCCTCCCAGCAGGGTCACCTTCAGCGATCCCGCCACCGAGCGCGCAATCTCGTCTTGCACCGTGAAAATGTCGGTGATTTCCCGGTCGTAGGTCTCCGACCACAAATGAAACCCGTCGGCGGCCTTGATCAACTGCGCGGTAATGCGCACCCGCTTGCCCTCCCGGCGCACGCTCCCCTCCAAGACGGTGGCCACGTTCAGCTTCTCGCCTACCGTACGCAGGTCCTCGTTCTTTCCTTTGAATTGGAAGGCAGAGGTCCTGGCGGCCACGCGGAGTTCCGGGATCTTGGCCAAGTTATTGAGCAGCTCCTCGGCCAGCCCGTCCGAGAAGTACTCTTGATTCTTCTCCTCGCTCATGTCCACAAAGGGCAGGACGGCTATGGAAGGCGCGACCTGGGCTGATTCCGAAGCGGGCCTGCCGCGTCCGAGCCACAGACCGGCAGCCACCGCCAGCACCACCACCGCGACACCGGCCCCGGTCCACAGCGCGCTTCGCCGAGGCTTGGCTGCGGCCGCCGCTGCTGCCGCTGCTGCGATCGAGGAAGACACGTAACCCGATTCGGTATCCCGCTTCAGGCGCTGCAGATCGGTGCGCATGTCCCCGGCGCTCTGGTAACGCAGGCTCCGGTCCTTCTCCATCGCCTTCGAGATGATTCGGTCCAGCTCCGGCGACAGGTTGGGGTTCAGCCGCAGCGGCGAAAGCGGGGGCTTGTGCAGGATGGCGTCGAATACGGCCGTAGACGTGTCGCCCTGGAACGGCAGGTTGCCGGTCGCCATCTCGTAGAGCACCACCCCGAAGGAGAACAGGTCCGTGCGTGCGTCCAGCTCCTTGCCCAGCGCCTGCTCCGGTGACATGTAACCCACCGTGCCCATGGGGCTTCCCGGCGTGGTTAAGTGTGTCTCGCTCAAAGCCGTGGCGTCCCTCGGCGCCACCGGCGACTTCTCCACCTTGGCCAGACCGAAGTCCAGCACCTTGGCTTGGCCTCGCTTGGTCACGAAGATGTTGGCCGGCTTGATGTCCCGGTGCACGATGCCCTGCCCGTGCGCCGCATCCAGCGCGTCCGCGATCTGGATGCTCAGGTCCACCAGCACCTCGTTTTCCAGCGGCTGGCCCGCTGCGCGCAGCTTCAGCGTCGTGCCATCCATGTGCTCCATCACAATGAACGATCGCCCTTGGTGCTCGCCGATCTCATGGATGGTGCAGATGTTGGGGTGGTTGAGTGCAGAAGCAGCGCGCGCCTCACGGCGGAAGCGCTCCAGCGACTGGCGGTCCTGTGCCAGGTCTTCGGGGAGGAACTTTAGAGCAACGTGGCGGCCCAGGCTGAGGTCCTCGGCCTCATACACCACACCCATCCCCCCGCCGCCCAGCTTCGCGAGAATTTTGTAATGGGAGACTGTGCGTCCGACCATGCCACCCCGCTCAATCGCGGTGGCTCATCTTACTGCAGAGGGCAGGTCGATCAGACACAAAAAGGAAACGCGGCTGGATAGGTTCTCGGGCGATGGCTGCTAGATTCCACGGGCCACGTGGCAAAACGATAACGCGAGGTCACAGGACCTACTGCTGGTGAATCTCAAGGAGTGGGTTACGTGGTGAGCGCGGGAGGAATCGAACCTCCAACCTACTGATTAAGAGTCAGTTGCTCTGCCAGTTGAGCTACGCGCCCACGGTGGGAACAGACTGAGGACAACAACGGTCGATTATAACATTCGGCTTGCGGCACACCGGCCAGCCGGAAGCATTTCTCCAGCACGCTAGTGCGGGCGCGAAAAGTGCTCGTGGACCACGCGCCAGTTCCTGCCCTTGCGCACGAAGACGTGCGTGCCGCGGCCGTGCACCGCCCGCCGCGGCCCCAGTCCCACCTTCCAGTAGAAGGTGGCGACCGCGGTATCGCCGCTCACGTGCACGTGGGGCTTCTCGATGCGGTAGGTCATCTTGGGTGATTGCCGCAGGTAGAACTGGAAGGTCTTGCGCTGGGCACCCAGGCCGCGGATGCGGCTGTGCGTTGTGGACGAGAAGCCCACAAAGCTGGGGCTGAAGATCCGCATGGCGCCCGAGATATCGCGGCGGTTGAACGCGCGCGCCTGCTCGCGCTCCAGCCGCAGGATTTCCCTCTGAATCGCCTTGGCGTTAGCCATTTCTCTCACCTCCCGGCCACGCTCATCAGCATTATACGGCGGCCGGTGTACACCTCCGGCTAGAGACACCGGGTTCTCGACTGTGCGGGATTTCGCGCTAGAGAGGCTAGAAGGTGAAGGCGATACCGCCGCGCACCGAGCGCGCCGCCTGGACGAGGTAGAGGGTCTGGCCATCGGCAGCCACCATCGGCACGTAACCCTGCGCCAGGAGGTTGCGGACGTCCACCAGCGCCTCCATTTGTCCCGGGCCGCGCAAGGGAATCGGCTGGCGGATGAACAAGCTGAGGTAGGGATCGGCCTGGCCGGGCGAGGCATCGAACATGTCCACCGGCGTCAGTGCCCGCCCGCTGGTCCATTTGTAGGACACGATCCAGCGCGTCTTGGCGCCCGGCAGCCGTCCGGCCAGCTTCGCGGTGGCCGCATGACGACGCGCGGTGTGGAGCGAGGCGCGCGCCTCTTCCAGGGAAACGCCGGGTACCAGCACGTCCAGCACGCCACCGAAGGCATAACCGAACGTTGCGGTGACATCCGGCAGCAGGGGACGCTCGAACACCACTCGCACGCCATCGGTGGAGAGATTGCCGCCGTTGTAGGCGAAGGTGTTGGAATACACATCGGTGAGAAGATCATCGTCGCTGAAACCAACATCACCCACGCCCAGCAGCGCGGTGTTCACCAACCGGTCGGTAAAGGCGGCCACCTGCAGGTTGTTCTCACCGATACGCCGGGAGAGAGCGACCTCCTGGTGCCGGGCCTGTTCCAGCACCGGCGCACCGCCCTCCAGAGTGAAGCGCGGACCGGATTCGCTCAGGTCGGCCGGCGCCGTATCGAAACCCTTGGCCCCCCGCGTGTTGGGCTGCGACGTGGCGTAACGGTAGGCCAATACGGTGTAGGGCGTCAGGTGGAGCTCGGCGGAGCCGAACGGCTTCAACGCATGCACACGGCTGCCATACTCCACGCTCTGTAGCTCGCCCCCTGCCTTGACCTCCAGCAGGTTCCCGACGGTCACGGTGTCGCTCACGGAAAGCGCCACGGCTTGCAGTGCGGCTCCGTGGTCGACCGTTTCCGCGGTCGCGAAGCGCCGCATGGTGAACGTGACCTCGGGACGCGAGCCGTCCGGCAGTTCGTGCACGTAGCTGGCTCGCAGCACGCCTGGCGTGCCCGTTCCCTGCCCCAGGTTTCCGCCCACCGAAAGCCTGCCGGTGGAGAACAGCGAACGCTCCACCAGGAAAGACGCATTCATGTCGGCCGATCCCAGGCCGGGCTCGCCGGCCACCAGGGCGAGCCGCGCCTTGAGCACGCGATCTTCGTCCTTCCCCGACCGGGTCACCACCATCAGGGATTCGTCCTCGCTCAGGCGCAGCACGGGGCGGTTCACCGTCGAGCGGAGGGTCCACTTCCAATCGTCATCCTCCTCGCGGGGCCGCGCCTCCGGACTCAAGAGCTGGAGCGCCTCGAAAAGCGTGTTAAGCGTGAGGTTAACGATGGCGTGCGTGCCCGAACCCAGTTCCACGTTCTCCCGCAGCGTAGGCAGAAAAGATGAAGCGCTCACCTTCACGTAATAGCGCCCCGGCACCAGGCCGGAGGCCAGAAAGTGTCCGCGCTCGTCGGTAAACACCTTGCGGGGAACTTCCGTGGCGGAAAGGAAAATCTCGACCGCCGCGCCCATTTGCGGAACACCCGCGGAGTTGGTCACCGAGCCGCTGATGGTGCTGGGCTTGGGCGACCCGGCCGCAGCCGGAATGGCCACCGCCAGTATCACCAGCATCCAGCGGAGTTTGTGGTTCGTCGACATCCGCTCCGAATCCGCCTCCCCTACTCCACCGAGAATTTCGCCGTGGGTGAGATCGTCTGCTTGGAAAGGTTGTCGTTCACCTTGATGGTGAGCTGGTAAGTTCCCGGGGGCAGGTTCTCGATGGGCAGACTCTTCTCCAGCGTCACCTGTTCCCCGACATTGCCCAGCTGATCCGTGCTTTCCACCTGCTTCATCAGCGACTGCTTGTTGAGGACGTTAACCAAGTCGTACTCGATGGTGGCCGACGGCTTCTGCGTCTTCTCATCCACCGAGAGGTTGTAGACCTGCATCCAGAAGTTCACTCTGTCATTCGCACTGCGCTTGAAAGAAACAGGTTTGCCATCGGCCGGCTCCACCCGCGGCCGCACCTTGGTGGTGCCGATCACGAAGTTGCCTGAGCCCACCTGGCGCGTGGGCACCTTTTCCATCTGGTCGGCCACGATCAGCGTGGAAGCCGCCAACTTGTCCTCGTCAAACGAGGGCACCAGCAGCCCGCGGCTCCAGGTTCCTACCCGGTCGCCGTTCACGTCCTTCACCACGATGTCCAGGCGGTAGCGTCCCGGGCGTAGGGGCATCGCCTTCCAGTAAACCGACGCGTTCAGAATCGTTTTCGACAGCAGGGCCTCGGGAACGTCCACCTGCACCGTGTCCTCGAAGGTCTGCGCGATGCGCCCGGTCAGAGTCGTCAGCCGACCGAAGATGTTGGCTACGCCGCGCTGCACTCCCTCCTTGTTCACGAACGTCAGGTCGCGGTTCTTCAGTTGGATGGTCACCGGCACCATCACCGTGTCGGTGGTAATGCGCACGAAATCCACCCGCACGTCGAACGGCATCAGGTTGTAGCGGACCTTGCTGGTGACCACCTCTTCCAGTTCCTTGAACTTGATCTGCGGGGGCTTCTGCAGCTTGCCGTAAAGCTCCAAACGGTCGAACTGGCTGGTCACGAGGTTCCGATTGAAGGGACCCACTCCCAGCCGCTCCATGCCTCCGCGGGTGAAGCGGTCCGTCTTGCTGGCCAGGCCCATCTCTTCGAACCAGGTCGGCCCCGCGTTGGGTACGTACAGCAACGCGTCCTTCTCCGAGCGGTCGATGGTCATGTGATAGTCGCCGCACATGCAGGTATCGACGAACTCGATCTCCACCTCCTGCTGCCCTGCGCCCGGCAGATCCAGGTAGCGATAGCGCCACACCTCGAAGGGGTAGGTCGAGGTGGAGCCGCCGCCTTCTTCCATCGGCCGCTGGTACAGACCTCCGCTCGGATGCGCATCGATCTGGTCCGGCGGCCCGAAGATCACATAGATCCGCCCGCGGTCCGTCTTCCATCCCGGCTTCCCGGCGGCGAAGCGTTCGTTGGCATAGGCCATGCGCCGGTAGTGCTCTTCCTTGTATTCGTTCTCGATCGTGTCCGGTGTGGGGTCGCGGCGCAGCCAGAACTGCTCAATGAATGAGTCGCGCTCCTCATCGTTGGAGAACTGCTTGAAGGCTTGCATCTCCTCGTCCATGATGATCCAGCGCACGTCTTCGTCGAGCCAACGCTTGTAGGTCTTGCCGAGCTCCTTGCGCAAGCTCTTTTCCTGTTCCTTGCGCTGCTTTTCGCTGAGGGGACGCTTCAGGGGGTCGGCTTCTTGTTCCGTCGAGTTCTTGCCGGAGGTCGACGCTTTCGCATCCTTGTTCTCGGGGGTGTTTTCCTGCCCCAACACGGGCGCACCGGCAACACTCCATAGGGCAAGAAGCAGGACAACAGGGAGGGCTCTAAATCGGTCCACGGCCATTCGGGAGACGACTCCTCTGGGCTCTTAGATTCTAGGTGCACTGAGGGTCAAAATCAAGGCTTACTATCCTCCCGGCCCCAGCCCCTAAGCACACCTCTACCAGTCATTTGGATGCTTTTCCTGTAGGAAGCGTCCGGACCACGGCAAGTTGCCTGGGACCGTCCGTCCCGGATGCGCCCGCAAGCCTGCCCCGCTATAATCTCAGTTAGCCCCCGGGGAGTATCCGGCCGCCGCCGATCCTGCCCTGTTCGGGCGGGAAACTTTTGCGGCGGTTTTCTCGTAACTATTTCTAGGTGGCCTTGTGCCCTGTCGGGGCCGGGGCCGCGGTCGCGACACTGAGCATTCGATGAGTCGGAAAAAGAAGATAGCGATCATTTCGGGCGCTGCTGTGGCGGTGCTGGCCATCGTCGGCTTCACCGTGCGGCAGAGCCGCAAGAACGTGGTAGAGGTGCAGGCCGGCAAGGTGGAGCGCCGCGATCTGGCTTCCGTGGTCACCGCCTCGGGCGAGATCAAACCTCAGCGCTACGTGAACATCAGCGCCAACGCCTTCGGCAAGATTGTGAAGCTGCACGTGCGCGAGGGCGACCGCGTCCAGCAGGGCCAGCTCCTGGCCCAGTTGGAGAACGTCCAATCCTCCGCGGATGTGGCCGCCATGCGCTCCTCGCTCGAGGCCTCGCGCACCGACGAGGTGGCCGCCCAGGCCGCCATGCGCACCGCCCAGGCCGACCTCAATCGCGCCAAGGCCGAACTGGAGCGCACCAAGCTGGACTACGACCGCGCCCAGGGTCTCTACCAGGCGGCGCTCATCTCCAAGGCCGAGTATGACAGCCGCAAGGCCGCCTTTGAAGCCGCCGACGCCGGCCTGGCGCAAGCCCAGGCCCGTCTCGCTCAGGCGCACGCGCAGCGCGAGTCAGCCGCCGGTCGTGTCGGCCAGGCCGCCGCCACTCTCACCCGCGCCTCGGATGTCCTCAGTAAGACTCTCTACACCGCGCCCTTTGACGGCGTCATCACCAACCTGCCGGTGCGTGAGGGCGAAACCGTGGTCGTCGGCATCCAGAACTCGCCGGGCAGCACTCTCATGACGCTTTCTGATCTTTCGGTCATCACGGCCGAGGTCAAGGTGGATGAGACCGACATCGTCAACGTCAAGCTGGATCAGCCCGCCGAGGTCACCATCGACGCCATTCCCGGCAAGACCTTCCAGGGCAAGGTGACCGAGATCGGCAACATCGCCGTGGTGCGTTCCACCGGCCTGGCCACCTCGCAGACCACCACCAGCAGTCAGGAGGCCAAGGACTTCAAGGTTGTGGTCACCTTGCAGGATCCGCCAGCCAACCTGCGCCCCGGCTTGTCGGCCACCGCCAAGGTCACCACCGCCACTCGCCAGGGCGTCCTGACCATCCCCATCCAGGCACTTACCATCCGCCAAAAGTCGGACCTGGAGCCGAAAGGCGACAAGGGATCTGCCCAGGCGGCGGCCCCGGCCCCGGCGGACAAGAAGAAGGAAGATATTCAGGGTGTGTTTGTCATCCGCGATCACAAGGCCGTATTTGTGCCGGTGGAAACCGGCATCACCGGCGTGACCGAGATCGAGGTCACCAGCGGGCTCAAGGACGGCGAAGACATCGTGACCGGCAGCTACCGTGTGCTGCGTTCGCTGCGTAACGGCGCCGGAGTCAAGGTGGAAAAACCGTCGGAGCGCAAGAAAGAGGACCAGGAATCGTGAGACAAAGCCGGGTTTCCGCCGTCTAATCCGGAATACGGTAGGAATACGAAGGGACCCGACGGCCGCCCGGCTGTGGGAAGCGTCATGAGCGAGGAGAAATCTATGGCAACGCAAGTCGCAAGCGTGGTCGAGGCCGCAATCCCCGCACCGCCGCCCAACTGCATGATCTTCACCCACGCCCTGTGGAAGACCTACGACATGGGCGCCGAGGAAGTGCATGCTCTGCGCGGCGTCGACATGCGTATTGACCGCGGCGAGTACGTCGCCATCATGGGCCCCTCGGGTTCCGGCAAGTCCACCCTCATGAACCTGATCGGTTGCCTGGACACCCCCAGCAAGGGCCAGTACTGGCTCAACGGACAACTGGTCAGCGAACTCGATGACGACGAACTGGCCCGCATCCGCAACAAGGAGATCGGCTTCGTCTTCCAGACCTTCAACCTGCTGGCTCGGGCCACTGCGCTGCACAACGTCGAGCTGCCGCTCATCTACAACGGCACGCCCGCCGCCGAGCGCATCCAGAAAGCCGAGGGCGCGCTGGCTGCGGTGGACCTTGCCGACCGCATGCACCACAAGCCCAACGAGCTTTCCGGCGGCCAGCGCCAGCGGGTGGCCGTCGCTCGCGCTCTGGTGAACTCTCCCTCCATCATCCTGGCCGACGAGCCCACCGGCAACCTGGACTCGCAGACCGGCGCCGAGATCATGGCGCTGTTCGACCGCCTGCACAAACAGGGCAACACCATCATTCTCGTCACTCACGAGCACGATATCGCCGAGCACGCCCACCGCGTGATCCACATCCGCGACGGCAAGGTCGAACTGGACGAGCGCAAACCGTAGTAAGCGTTCTGCCAGGAAACTGGGATCAGCAACTGGGATAAGGTGGGTGTTATGGGATCTTTTCGAGATCCGCGCTCAGTCGAATACTTCCGCCGGTAATCTTGACCTTGCGCTCCCATGGCTTGTATCCGGATTTCTTCACCGCGATCACGTGTTCCCCCTGCGCCAGCTCCAACGTCGAAGGTGTGCTGCCCGCAAAGGCTCCGTCCACCTCTATATCGGCTCCGCTTGGTTCCGAGGATACGTCGACTTTGGCGGGCGAAGCAGCGGGTGCCGGCGCCGGAGAAGCGGCCTTGGCGGTGGTCTGTTCTCGCGCGGCCGCGGCTGCACGCTCAGCGCCGCCGCTGGACCACTCCCTCAGAATCGCTTCGCATGCAGTTTCTACGGATCCACCCAGGGAACGAGTGGACTTGCTGACAATCGAATCTCCATCGCGGTTAAACACTGCGACCTTGTTGTCCTTCCGAATCCAGCCCTTACCACCTTCGTGGTCCAGTAGAACCACATAGTCGGCGCGGTCTGGACGGTTGTTGATGGTCACCCCAGAGCATTTTTCCCCAAAAGTCTTGATGATTTCCGCAGTCTGTGGGCGGGCACCGCCGCTCGTACCGCCGGCGAAGCCTTCGCTGGTGCCGGCGAACCCGCCGGAAACTTCCCAGCTCTTGCTATCGGTAACGAACACTCGTGGGTTTTCGCCTAGGCCCACTGTTGGGCTAATCAGGAGCAGGAGAAGGAGAATCCGTGAAAGGTTCATTGTGGAAATCCTCGGTGAGGGATTGGGGATGGGAACCCAAGGACGACCCGCATTATAACCCGTACCGGACCTGTCGGTGAGAGAACCCCCCGGCTGCTCAATGGCTCCGGTTGAAGGAGGTCTGCGCGAAGCGCGCTAGTGCGACGTGCCGCTGCCGCCGGTTTCCTCGGAGGCTCCCTGCGTTTGCGCGGTCGCGCGACCGGCGAAGTAGTTACGATCGTAAAGGTTGCGGTAGAAGCGGCCGGTGATTTCCGCGGCGCGCGGACCGAACGTCGGCCGTCCGCCCTGCAGGAACACCACCGTCACCAGGGGTCCGCGCTCGGTCGGCGTCCACGACGCGAACCACCCGAAGCGGGTACCGTTGTGCGAACAGGTGCCGGTCTTGCCCGCCACCGTCTCTTCCCAGAAGTTGTAGCGCAAGCTGCGCGCGCTGCCGTACTCCACCGCGCCCACCATGCCCTCGGAAACCTCCGGGATCAGCGACCCAATGTTCAATTCGCGCTTGATGCGGGGCTGGAAGGACGTTAGTTCTTCCGTCGTGGTGGGGTGCTGCAGATAGTAAAGCGTGCCGCCGTTGGCGATGGCGGCCATGAACGCGCCCAGTTGCAGCGGTGTCATGCGGATGCCCTCGCCGTGCGAGCACAACAGGCCCACGCCCGCCGCCGGCTCCGTCTCCGGGAAGGTGCCGGGATGCTCGCCCTCGATCCCCCAGCCCGCCAGCTCGCCCATCCCGAACTCGTGCGCGTAGCGGCTCACCCGTTCGAACCCCAGTCTGCGGCCCAGCACCTGGAAGTACCCGTTGTTCGACTCCGCCGTGGCCTTGGTCAGATTCATGGTGATGGGCCGGCGCGGAACCCGGCGCCGGCGCCGGGTGAATCCCAGCACCACTTCCTCCTCGCGCGTCACCACGGCATCATTCAGCGCCGCCAGCGCCACCGCCACCTTGAAGGTGGAGCAAGGCTGCGCGCCCTCGGAAAGCGCCAACTTCTGGTTCACCAGGGTCAGGATGCGCCCCGTGAACGAGTCAATCACGACCACTGTGCCGTTCATGCGACCCAGAGCTTCCAGCGCGGCCTCACGCACCACCGGGTCTTCGCCCTCGATTTCGTCCCCCGCAGTCACGTCGTCCGCGTAGGAGCTGGTGTAAAAGCGTTCATAGCGACGGTAGCGCCGCTTCTTCGTCGCGGTCTTCCGAGTTGTGGACTTCTTGGAACCGCTCTTGGCTTGCGTGGAACCTGATTTCGTTTTGGCGGTTTGGCTTGTCGTCTGGCTGGCGGTGGCTGCGCCGGCAAGGTCGGAAAGTAGCCACACTAGCAGTGCAGTCGAGATAAGGGTCGCTCGAATGGGGAGCTTTCTGGTCACGTGGAGTCCGAAAAAATTAGCCGCGTGGTATCCGGCTTCCGCCGGCCCACACGGAGTATCAATGGCGTGATAGTAAGGGATTTGCACTCCGGTTTCAATACCCAAATGGTGGTGTACCTTCGCGCATGGATTGCGGCAAACCGTCTGTAATCAATGGATTAAAGCATCACCTCGGGGCGAGTTCGCCCCCGTAACTCGGTTGGTGACGGGGTCTCTGCTCGCTGACAACTGGCTCTCGCTCCGCCGCCGTGACCTTAGGGCAGGTATACGCCCCTCACTTATGAGACCTGCTCCTGGCTCACCACCTGATCCTATGATGGACACTGCCATGAAGTATTGCGAGAGCTGCCGTACGACATATCCGACCGAGTTCACCATCTGCCCCAAGGACCAGAACGCTTTGCGGGACGCGGCGGAGCTCACTCCGGGTATGGTGCTGCGCGGCAAGTACGAGGTGCTGGAAAAGATCGGCACCGGCGGCATGGCCACCGTCTATCGCGTCCGTCACGTGCACCTGCAGGAGGACGTCGCGCTCAAGGTGGTAAGCAGCAAGCTGCTCGCGGAACCACAGTTCGTGGATCGCTTCCGCACCGAAGCGGTGATCACGCGCAAGCTGCGCCATCCCAATGCCGTCCGCCTAGATGATTTCGATACCACCGAGGACGGGCGCCCCTTCATCGTCATGGAACTGGTCGAGGGACAATCCCTGCGGCAACTCCTGCAGAGCAAGGGATGGCTCTCCGTGGAACGCGCCGCCGGCATTGCGCGCCAGGCCGCGCTCGCTCTGGATGCCGCCCATCGGTTGGGCATCATCCATCGTGACGTCAAGCCGGAGAACATCCTGCTGATCGCGCAACCGGACGGCAGCGACCTGGTTAAGGTGCTTGATTTCGGCATTGCCAAGCTCAGCAAGAGCCCAGGCCAGGACTCGGCGCATACCCAGACCGGCATCATTCTGGGCACGCCGCAGTACCTTTCGCCGGAGCAGGCGCGCGCCAGCCGCACCATTCAGGTGGATGGTCGCGCCGATCTCTATGCGCTGGGCGTGGTGCTGTTTGAGATGCTCACCGGGCGGGTGCCTTTCACTGCCGAGAATCCCTTCGATCTGCTGCGGCACCACATTCAGACGCCACCGACGGCGCCACATCTGACCAACCCAGGGCTGAACATTTCCACCGCCATGTCGGACCTGGTGTTGAAGGCACTGGAAAAGGACGCGGCGCGGCGCTTTCAGACCGGTGAAGAGATGGCGCAGGCATTGGCGGATCCGAACATTCTGGTCTCCGCCGAACCGTGCGCGCAGGTCTTCAGCACCGCGGCCCTGGCCGCTGCAGCCATGGCCGACGCTCCACCCGCCGAGCCGGCGCCAGCCGCGCCGGTCGAGGACGCCATCCTCCCGCCACTTGCGCTGCAACAGGTGGAGGCGACATTGCAGTCCCTGGGCCCGAGGACGGGGTCTGCGCCGCTTACCCGCACCATCTTGATGGGTAGCGTCACGCGAACCGACACGCCGTCGCCGGTGGCAGCGGCCGCTCCACTACCACCGAAAAGCCGCTTTGGACGGCGCTCCCGGGTAGCGTTAGCCGCAGCGCTTGCGGTGCTGCTGATCGCTGTCGGCATCGCAGTGTTCGGTGGCGATGGCTCTACCGGAAGGGTCTATGCTGAGACCACGGAGGCGAGTCCCGTCGCGAGCCCAGCCACCAAATCTTCTACCGAGCGCGCTGCAGTCACGCCGACGCGTTCGGCGAGTGAGCCTTCTGCCTGGCCGAACTCCCGCTCCGCCGCTGCCCGCGGCAAGGGCAAAGGCAGAGGTCCGAAGGGGAAGAACAGCGGGCAGCGGACCGTCAGCTCGCAGGAATTGACGAATGACGGCTACTTGCGCATGCAGCGCGGCGACTACGCCGGCGCCGAGGCAGCCTTCTCGCAAGCGCTGGAAATCGATCCCTCGAACGACTCCGCGCGCAAGGGCCTGCAAGCCGCTCGCACCGCACAGACCGTGCAGGGCGTGGCGCGCGTGCTGGGCCGCTGACCCCCGCAGCCTTACCAGCCCAGGCCGAGGCGGATGGACCTCCCGGCTGCGCCCTTTATCGTGCCTCTCCCCTCCGCCGGATGAAGGTTGGCACGTCCAGGTCGTCGTGCTCCACGGTGGCCGTCACCGATTCGCGCACCGCATTGAGCGCCGGTGTCTCGCGCCGGGCGCCGCCCGCGGCCACTGCCGTGGCCACGCGCTGACCCGCTGCCGCGGGGACGTAGGACGCAGCCATGCGTGTGGCGGCTAATGCCGCCGCGGCTTGCGACACCACGCTCTCCCGCCGTTGCGGCATCGAGGTCTTGAACCCGGTGGCGATCACCGTGATCTTGACTTCGTCCTTCATCTGCTCATCCTGCACCGCGCCGAAGATGATGTTGGCTTCTTCGTGGGCTGCGGTCTGGATGATGGTGGAGGCTTCGTTCACCTCCGCCAGCCGCAGCGTGTTGGAGCCGGTGATGTTGATCAGGATGCCGCGCGCTCCGTCGATGGCTCCTTCCTCCAGCAACGGCGAAGCGATGGCCTTCTGCGCCGCTTCCAGGGCGCGCCGCTCCCCCTTGGCGGTGGCCGTGCCCATCACCGCGTGCCCCATGCCGGCCATGATGGTCTTCACGTCGGCAAAGTCGCGGTTGATGATGCCGGGAATGGTGATGATGTCGGAGATGCCCTGCACGCCTTGCCGCAGAATGTCGTCGGCGATGCGGAAGGACTCGAAGAAGCCGGCGTCCTGGGCCACGCCCAGCAGCTTCTCGTTGGGGATGACCAACACCGTGTCCACCGACTCCACCAGTTCGGCCAGCCCGCGCTCCGCCTGCTGGCGGCGACGCTTGCCCTCGAAGGCGAACGGCTTGGTCACCACCGCCACCGTCAGCGCGCCCATCTCCGTAGCCAGGGAGGCGATGATGGGAGCGGCGCCCGTGCCCGTGCCGCCGCCCAGGCCGGTGGTAACGAACACCATGTCCGCGCCCTCCAAGGCCTCGATGATCTTGTCCGTGTCCTCGAGCGCTGCCTTGCGCCCGACTTCGGGGTTCGCTCCGGCGCCCAGCCCATTGGTGAGCTTGACGCCCAGCTGGATCTTCACCGGCGCCTTGGAAAGCTCCAGCGCCTGCTGATCGGTGTTGGCTACGATGAATTCCACGCCCTCCATGCGGGCCGTGATCATGCGGTTCACGGCGTTGCCGCCGCCGCCGCCCACGCCGATCACCTTGAGCCTGGCTTTGTTGCGCGCTTCCTCGTGGAACTTGATGCGGATGTCGCCGTTTCCTGTTCCTTCGCTCATATCCTCCCTCGCTTCAGGCTGTGTCCTGGTCTGGCGCGCCCCCGGTGCTCACCCAAGCGGCGCAGGCTCTTTGCTCACCTTCCGTGTCCGTTCGTTCCGTTGCCATTCGTGCCGTTCTTTACGAACATCGCTTTCAGGCGTCCCAGCAGACTCTCCGGCTGGGCTCCGCGCGCCACCACGGCGCGATGCCCGTAGAAGATCATCCCCAGCGCGGTAGAGAACTCCGGCTCCGCGAGCGTCGCCGGCATCTTGTCCAGCACCGCCGGCACCGCGGAACGCACCGGGCGCTTGAGCACTTCTTCCGCCACCTGCGCCATGCCGCGCAGGCGGGAACCGCCTCCGGTCAGCACCAATCCGGCGCCGCACAGTTCGAGCACGCCGGAATGCGCCAGGTTGTCGCGCAGCATCTCGAACAATTCCTGCGCGCGCGGTTCCAGGATCTCCGCCAGCGAACGCTGCGGCATGAGCCGCGAAGGCCGGTCGCCGACCGAAGGCACCTCGATCTCGTTGCCCTCGGGCACGCGGCTGACCTGGGCGCTGCCGGACGCACACTTGATCTTCTCGGCATCGCCGAGCGGCGTGCGCAGACCGACGGCCACGTCGTTGGTGAAGTGGTCGCCGCCGATGGGAATCACCGCGGTATGCACCACGGAGCCTTCGTGATAGACGATCAAATCGGTCGAGCCTGCGCCGATGTCCGCCAGGCACACGCCCAGTTCGCGCTCATCGGGACGCAGGATGGCATCGGCCGAGGCCAGCGCTTCGTACACCGTGTCGTCCACCTGCACACCGGCGCGGTTCACCGCGCTTACCACCGTCTGGGTCGCCGCCGCGGCTGCCGTCACCATGTGCACCTTGGCTTCCAGCCGGCTGCCCAGCATGCCCAGCGGGTCGCGGATACTGTTCTGCTCGTCGAGCAGGAACTCTTGCGGCAGCAGGTGCAGCACCTCCCGGTCGTCGGGCAGCACGACAGCGCGCGCCTTCTCCACCGCCTGGCGCACATCTTCGCGCGTAATCTCGCGTGCCCGCGTGGCCACGCTCACGCCGGCGCGGCTGTTGATGCCGCGGATGTGCACGCCCGATACTCCCACCAGCGCGCGTTCCACGGAGGCTCCGGCAGCCTCCTCGGCAAGCTCGCAGGCGCGCTGGATCCCGGCGATCGCCTTCTCCAGGTCCACGATGGCGCCTTTGCGCGTGCCGCGCGATTCGGTAACGCCGTGACCGCGATACTGCAGGCCGTTCTCGGCCACTTCAGCCACCAGCACACAGGTCTTCGAGCTCCCCATGTCGATGGCGGTCACCAGGCTGGCTTGCGGGTGGGGCATGGGCCTAGCGTCTTCCTTTTCTGCCCGCGCTGCGGGCGGCCTTGCTCGTCGTCTTGGCGGAGGGCTTCTTCGCCGCGGCGTCATCCGTCTTCATCGGAGAGGAGCGCGAGTCCGGATTCACGATGATCTGCCGGTCATAGCGCAGGTCCACCGACTCCAGCTTCTGGAACTGCTGCCGCCACTCGGCGGCATGCGCGATGTAGACCTTGTAGCGCTTCAGGTAGTGCGCCGAGCCCAGATGGATGAGCACCGCTCCGGCCGGATCAGCCACCAGAACTTTCACGTCCTCGGGATCACTGAGGTCGATTTCGCTGAGGTCGTTGGCATAGTTGCCGCCTTCGGAGTTCAGGTCGTTCACCAGTTCGTCGTAGATCTTCATGCGCGCGGCACGGGTGGAGAGGGGCTCGTCCTCGGTCATCCCCAGGATGACGGGGAACGAATATCCTTCGGCGCGGCCGGGAGGCATTTCCAGGATTACGCCGGCAGCGTCGATCAGGGCGATGCGCGATGCCACGCGTGTGAAGGCAACCGGCGTACGCTCGCGCACGTCAACCTTGATGCGGTCGGGGAGCAGCCGCATCACCGTGGCGGATTCCACCCAGGAAATCTCCTGCAACTCTTTCTTGCGCTCTTCCAGAGGGACAGAGAAAACCTGGTGTCCCAGGTCGGGACGGAAGACGGCCAGCACCTGCGCAGGCGCGACTTTCTCGATGCCGTTGATCTGGATGTGGTCGGCGGATTGCAGCCGGAAGCGCCAGGAGCGCGCACCGTAACCGTAGACGAGCGTGACCGCGCTGCCCACCAGTCCCAGGACGGTCAGGACCATGAGCATCTGCTTCAGGCGGTCGGCGGTGCGTCGGGGAATAGGCCCGCGGCGGACCGGTATGCGCTTCTCGGCCCGCAGGAAGGGCGATTCCTCTGCGGCATCAATGTCCAGTTCGCGAGGAAAATCGTCCTCGCCTGAATCGTCCAAGGGACGCGCGGAACGGCCGCGCGCGGAAGCCGGAGACCTGCCCGCTCGGGAAATGAAAGCGTCGTCTCGCGCCATGCGCTAGGTCGAGTTGTCGCGCGGAAGAATCGCCAGTCACACTATAACTGCATTTCCTCTCGTTGCGTACAAAGAAATTTCCAAATTCATGAGTGGTCGGGAGGGGCAGGGCTTAGCAGGGACGGACTAGAGAAGGCTCAGTCCCAGCGGAATCGGGGGAATGCTCGCCCGCAGGTTGTGACTCTGGCTATTGCACGGCGTGGTGCCCTTGGCAGGCTGGGGCGTTTCCTGGGTCCGGTTCCGTTCGGCCTTGGAAGCCCGATCTGCCAGGCGAACGGCGGATTCCACATCACCCAGCGCCATTTCCACCTGGGAAAACAGGTAGAGCACCCGCGGATCGTCCGCCTTATTCAGGGACGCGCTGGGGTCGAGGGCATGCGCAGTCTCCGCAGCCGGCGCAGGCAGGAACGGCTGTGCCACCGTGAACAAAACGACGAATGCTGCGGCGAGAATCACAACCCGGCTTGTAGTGGTATGCACGGCCGTTCTCTCGCAAGCCCGTTGCGCTTGGTTACGCAGCGGGTGAGCGCCTGGTTCCACGAATTGCGCTTCCCTGCTATAGACGCTCCAGCCGGGAAATCGTCTCAGCCAAGTCCGGAGTGGACTGGCATTTTTTCAAGCCCACGGCAGCAGGACTATGGTTTCTGGGAGACCGCCTGCCCTTGAGTCTGCAGTTGCTCCAGAATTTGGGAACCGAGGTGAGAGATATTACCCGCTCCCAAGGTGAGAATCATGTCGCCTTCGAGCGCCTGCGCCGCGACCGCAGCCGCAGCCTCGGCGAACGAGGGAACATAGACCGCTTCCCTGCCGCCCTTCTCGCGGATGCGGCCCGCCAGCGCTTCGCCGGTGACACCGGGAATGGGGTTCTCGCTGGCGGCGTAGATATCCAGGATGAACAGTGAATCGGCGGCGCCGAAAGCAGCGGCAAATTCGTCGAGGAGCAGCCGAGTGCGGGTGTAACGGTGGGGCTGAAAGACCACATGAATTCGGCGATAGCCACAGGAACGTGCCGCCGCCAGCGTGGCCAGGATTTCGGTGGGATGGTGGCCATAGTCGTCGATCACCGCGACGCCGCGGGCCGAGCCGCGCAATTGGAACCTGCGGTCTACACCGCGAAAACCGTCCAGCGCCTCACGAATCTGTGACGGGGTGACGTCCAGGCCGATACCCACGGCCACGGCTGCAGCCGCATTCAAGACATTGTGTGCGCCCGGAACGTGCACGCGGAATTCGCCCAGGTCCTGCCCGCGGTAACGCACGGTGAACCGGCTGACGGGCCGCTCACGTACCGTGCCCGGCTCGACCGGGCCCAGCGCGACGCGGAAATCCGCATCTTCACCGGTGCCGTAGGTGACCACGCGCCGGGAGAGCCGTGGCAGGAGGCGGCGCAGGTGACGGTCGTCCCGGCAGAGGATGGCCATGCCGTAGAAGGGCACACGCTCGATGAAGTCGCGGAAAGCCCGGAGCACATCACGCATGTCGCGATAGCAGTCCATGTGCTCGCGATCCAGGTTGGTGACCACAGACAGGATGGGCGAGAGTCGCAGGAAGGAGCGATCGCTCTCATCCGCCTCGGCCACCAAGTACTGGGATTTGCCCAAGCGGGCATTCGAACCCATGGCGTCCACGCGTCCGCCGACCACCACGGTGGGGTCCAGGCCACCCGCGGCCAGAACCGCGGCAACCATGGAGGTGGTGGTGGTCTTGCCGTGCATGCCGGCGATGGCGATGCCGTACTTCAGGCGCATCAGTTCGGCCAGCATTTCCGCACGGGGGATCACCGGGATGTGGTGCTGGTGTGCCGCCAGCACTTCCGGGTTGTCGGGCGCGACGGCGGAACTGGTGACGACCACTTCGGCACCCTGAACGTGTTCCGCGCGGTGGCCTTCGAGGATGGTCGCACCCAAGGTGGTGAGGCGCTGAGTCAGGGGAGACAGTTTGAGGTCGGAGCCGGAGACCTTGTAGCCCAGCGTGAGCAGCACTTCGGCGATGCCGCTCATGCCGATGCCTCCGATGCCGACGAAATGCACGCGTTGGATGCGAGCGAAAATTAGCTGCTAGCTCCTAGCTGCCAGCTTGGTCTTGGCTTTTGGCTTTTGGCTCTCAATCCTCATCACACCATAGCTTAAGACACGGAAAAGCGACAGGCTCGGTTAGCGCCGAAGTACCCAGAACCTCAGCTTGACAGTCTCCGAAAGGAGGTGCTGAAAAGCCGGATGGACAAGGACGGCGCCGAACCTGTAGGGTTCATGCCGTCGAGGGAGAATGAGGAGACGAAGAAATGAAAACGGCATTCCGGACCCAACGTCGAGTCCTGATGGTTTGGCTGGCCATGGTGGGGTCCCTGGTGTTCAACACGGCGAACTGCTCGGCCCAAGGCTTCCGCTGGCCCGAGGAACCCAAGAATCTGAAGGTGCTGCCCAAAGGCACCAAAGGGGCGCAACTGGGCGAGGTGATGCGTGGGTTCGCTTTCGCCCTCGACGTGCGTTGCCAGCACTGCCATGTGGGTGAAGGATCGGACCTCACCAAGTTCGACTTCCCTTCCGATGAGAAGATCACCAAGCAAAAAGCGCGCCTGATGATCCAGATGGTCCAGGACATCAACCAGACCTATCTGACGCAACTCACAAAGCTGGAGTCAGCGCCGCAGGAACGAGTGGAAGTGACGTGCATGACGTGCCACCGCACGGCTTCCAAACCGGAAATGCTGGGAGACATCCTGGCCAGGACCATCGAGAAGGAAGGCGTTGACGCAGCCATTACCCAGTATCGAGAGCTGCGAAAGAGCAACTACGGCGGTTTTGCCTATGACTTCAGCACGGGGATGCTGACTGCCCTGGGCGAACGCCTGGCTTCCGGTGGGAAGGTGGATGCCGCGCTGCGAATCCTGGACCTGGAGAAGGAAGTGAACGGCGAATCGGCTTCGATCTACTTCACGCGCGGACGAATCGAGGTGCACGCCGGACTGCGTGATCAAGCCATCCACAGTTTCGAGCGAGGCCTGGAGCTGGCGCCAGAAGACTGGAAGCCGTTCTTCCGCCAGCAGCTTGAAAAACTGCGAAAAGAATAAGGCGGGGCCGGACGGCCGGGGACGTCACTCGCGCGTGGCGGCCTTGGCAACCAGCGCCGCAATGGCCCGGGCGGCGTCAGGATGGGCGAGGTGGCGCGCGGATTCGGACATATCCCGCAAGCGGGCGCGGTCGGCGAGCAGGTCGCGTACCGTCTCCACCAGGCGCTGGGGCGTCAGTTCTGATTCGGGCAGCAGAACGGCGGCACCGGCCTGGGTGAAGGCCTCGGCGTTGCGGCGCTGATGGTCGTCGGCGGCGCGTGGAAAAGGCACGAAGATGGCAGGGCGTCCAGCGGCGGAGACTTCGGCTACGGTCGAAGCTCCGGCGCGGCAAAGCAGAAGGTCGGCGGAGGCGAAGGCCTCCGACATGCGCTCGATGAACCGGGAGACGGTAGAGTTGACCCCGGCGCGCTCGTAGGCGGACATCACGGCTTCGAAGTCACGCTCCCCGGTCTGATGCACGATACGGAGGCCGGGAACGCTCTTCTGCAGTGAGGCTGCCGCTCCCATCATCGCGCGGTTGAGGGACGCCGCGCCCTGACTGCCGCCGAAGATGAGGAGCGTGGGCGGGGCGTTGCCCTGGCGCGGAGGAACGTTGAAAAACTCCGGGCGCACGGGCGTGCCCGTGACCTGCGCATTGGGGAAACTGCCAACCGTTTCCGGAAATTGCACAGCCGCAGTCGTAAGCCATCGCGCAATCGCGCGGTTGGCGAAGCCGGGCACAGCGTTGGATTCGAAAGCCACTCGGGGAATTCCCGCCAGGACAGCGGCCAACATGGCGGGGCCGGAGGCGTATCCGCCGACGCCCAGCACGACCTCAGCCTGAAAATCGCGAAGCAGGCGGCGGGAGCGCAGCACGGCTCGCGGAAGCGCGCTGAGGGTAGAAAAACGGGTCGCCAGGCTGACGTTCTTGAGCGCACCGACCTCGGTCAGTTCCAGTTGAAAACCGGCTGCGGGAACCAGGCGGTTCTCGATGCCGCGAGCGGTGCCGATGAACAAGAGCTCTGCGCCGTGCTCTTCCTTGAGGACGCGGGCGATGGCCAGGGCGGGGATGACGTGGCCTCCGGTGCCGCCGCCGGCGATGACGACACGCATGGCTTCAGTCTGTGTGCTGCGTGATGTTCAGCAGCACGCCGATGGAGGCCAGGGTGACGAACAGCGAGGAGCCGCCGTAGGAAACCAGGGGCAGGGGGATACCCTTGGTGGGCATGAGGCCCAACACCACGCTCATATTGAGGAAGGCCTGCACGGCGACCATGGCGGTGATGCCGGCGGCGAGCAAGCGAGCGAAGGGTTCACCGGCAGCGTTCGCGCAGCGCATGCCGCGATAGAGAAACACGGTGAAGAGGGCGACCAGAATGAGCGCGCCGACCAGGCCGGTCTCCTCGGCAGCCACGGCGAAGATGAAGTCGGTGTGCGGCTCGGGCAGGTAGAAGAGCTTCTGCTTCCCTTCCATCAGGCCGGTGCCGAACACTCCGCCGGTGCCCACGGCGAGCAGGGACTGGATGACGTGGAACCCACGGCCCAGCGGGTCCGAATAGGGATCGAGAAACGCCAGGATGCGCTCGTAGCGCCACTTGACGCGGAACACCAGGAAGTAGAGCGGAACCAGCGAGGCCGCGGCGGCGATGGCGAAATAGCGCAGGCGCAACCCGGCCAGGAACAGGATGACGGCCGCAATGAGGACCACCACGATGGCGGTGCCTAGGTCGGGCTGCTTCACGATCAGCCCGGCGAACAGCAGGATGGGAACGGCTGCGGGAAGCAAGGTATTGCGCCAGTCGTCCATGGAACGCAAGCGGGTCTCCAGGAACCAGGCCAGGAACAGGATGAGGGCGGGTTTGGCCAGCTCGGAGGGCTGGAAGGAAAACGCCCCCAGACGGATCCAGCGATGGGTGTTGGCGGTGCGGTCCAGGAAGAACACGGCGACCAGCAGCAGCGTGGTGACACCGAGCAAAGAGAACACCACCGCAGGATGGCGCAGGCGGCGGTAGTCCAGGTTCATCAGCGCCACCATGGCGGCCAGACCCGCCGTGGCCCAGGCCATCTGGCGGAAAAGAAAGTGGTAGGGAGAACCGAAACGCTCCGCGGCCATGACGGCGGAGGCGCTGAACACCATGACGAGGCCAAAGAAGACCAGGAGCAGGGTCGCGGTAAACAGCGTCTTGTCGACGCTGACGCGTTTAGCCATGCGCCTGGGCTCCTCCCTCACCCGGGATGGCAGCGGCCGAGGGACCTTTGGCGCGCGCCTCGAGCGCGGCCACCGCTTCCTTGAAGACCCGTCCGCGGTGTTCGTAGTTCTGGAACTGGTCGAAGCTGGCGCAGGCCGGAGCCAGCAGCACGACCTCGCCGGGTGAAGCAGCTTCGGCAGCACGCCGCACGGCGTTCTCCAGGGTCTCGGCGCGCAGGACCTCGGCCGCACCCGCAATCTGCTGCTCGATCTTCTCCGCGGCGGCGCCGATGGTGTACACGCGGCGCACCCGCGCCTTCAGTAGCGGAGCGAGCACCGAGTAGTCGCTGCCCTTGTCCTTGCCGCCGAGGATGATGTGGATGCCGCCGGAAAAGGACTCTAGCGCCTTGATGGTGGCATCCACGTTGGTGGCCTTGGAGTCGTTGTAGAACTCGACGCCGTTGAGCGTGGCCACGTACTCCAGGCGGTGCTCGACGGCCTTGAATTCGGAGACGGCACTGGCCACACGCCGCGGCTCGGCACCCACGATGCGCCCGCAGCAGGCAGCCGCCAGCACGTTCTCCAGATTGTGCGCGCCCTTGAGCGGGATGCTGGAGACCGGCATGAGCTCCTGGCGGTCGTTGTCGTCGTCGCGCCACCAGATCTTTCCGTCGGCGGCCCAGGCGCCGCTTTCCACCTCGCCCTTGCGGCTGAACCAGCGCACATGAGCGCGGGTCTTCTTCGCTAAATCGCGGCAGGTGGGGTCGTCGAAGTTGAGCACAGCGAAGTCGCTTTCGTTCTGGTTCTCGAAGATGCGGGCCTTGGCGGCGACGTAGTTCTCGAAGCTGCGGTGGCGGTCGAGGTGGTCCGGTGAAACATTTAAGACCACGGCAATGAAGGGATGGAAGCTCTGAATGGTCTCCAGTTGGAAACTGGACACCTCAAGGACCACGTAGGTGTCGGAAGTGGAGTCCGCGACCAGGGAGATGGCCGGGGTGCCGATGTTGCCGCCCACCAGGGTTTCGTAGCCGCCCCAGGAAATGACTTCCCCGCTGAGCGCCGTGGTGGTGGTCTTGCCGTTCGAACCGGTGATGGCCACGATGTGGCCACTGAGGAAGCGCGAGGCCAACTCGATCTCGCCAATCACCGGGACGCCCAGGGCGCGGGCCTGCTCGAGCTGCGGCACATCCACGGGCACGCCGGGACTGACGACGATGAGGTCCTGGTCGCGGAAGGTGCGCTCGCCGTGGCCACCGGCCTCGACGGCGATGCCGGCATCAAGCAGCGAAGGGATTTCCTGGCGCAGTTCCTCTTCGGTCTTGGCGTCGCTGACGGTGACGCGTGCCCCGCGGGCCTTGAGGAACAAGGCCGAGGCTACGCCGGACTTGCCCAGGCCGACGACGAGGATGCGTTGGTTCTTAACTTCCATGAATCCGTTGCCAGTACCCAGTTGCCAGTTGCCAGGCTACAACGCATTGTGCCACGCCGGACCGCATCTCAGCGCAGCTTCAGCGTGGTCAGAGCAAAGAGTGCAAACACCAGCGAGGAGATCCAGAAGCGCACGATGATCTTGGACTCCGACCAGCCCAGCAGCTCGAAATGATGATGCAGGGGCGCCATCTTGAAGATGCGCTTCTTGCGCGTCTTGTAGGAGGCGACCTGCAGGATGACGGAGAGCGCCTCAATCACGAAGATGCCGCCGATGAAGGGCAGCAGCAGCTCCTGCTTGATGAGGACGGCCACGGTGCCGATGGCGCCACCCAGGGCGAGCGAACCCACGTCGCCCATGAAGATCTCCGCCGGATGGGCGTTGTACCAGAGAAATCCGATGCAGGCGCCGACCATGGCACCGCAGAAGATGGTGAGCTCGGAGATCTGCGGGATGCGCTGCAGCTCCAAGTAGCTGGCAAAAACGGCGTGACCGCTCACGTAGGTCAGGACGGCCAGAGCCCCGGCCGCAATCACGCTGCAGCCGATGGCCAAGCCGTCGAGCCCGTCGGTAAGGTTGACCGCATTCGATGAGCCCACGATGACCAGCGCAACGAAGGCGATGAAGGGCAGAAAGGCCAGGGGCCACAAGTGGGGCTCGGCCAGCAGGGGCGGGATGGCCATGTCCGGACGCAGGTTCTTGAAGAATGGGACCAGCAGCACGGTGGAGTACTCGCCCCGGGCGCGCATGAGCACCAGGACGACCGCGATGACGATGCTGATGAGAATCTGGAGAGCCAGCTTGGTGCGGCCTGTGAGGCCAAGGTTGCGGTGATGGACGACCTTCAGGTAGTCGTCGGCGAAGCCGATGGCGGCGAAAGCCAGGGTGGCGCCGACGGCGATCCAGATGAACTTGTTGCTCAGGTCGGCCCACAAGAGGGTCGGCACCACCACGGCAATGGTGATGAGCACGCCGCCCATGGTGGGCGTGCCGGCCTTCTTCTGGTGCGCCTGCGGGCCTTCCTCGCGGATGTACTGGCCGATCTGGAACTGGCGCAGGCGGCGGATAACCACGGGGCCGATGATGAAGCCGATGGCCAGCGCGGTGAGGCTGGCAAAAGCGGTGCGGAAGGTGAGGTAGCGGAAAAGACGGAAGGGCGAGAAGTACTCGAACAGTTGCTGGTACAGCAGCCAGTAGAGCAATCCTCAACCCCTCGTAACCCGTTTCTCGTTTCGCGTTTCTCGTTTCTCGTGGCCGGCTTTTCGAGAAATCGAAAAACGAGAAACCCTCAACCCGTGGCAGCCGCGGCTTCCCGGCGCGCCTGCCAGACCTCCAGCGCTTTCTCCAGCCGCACTCCGCGAGAAGCCTTCAGCAGCACCGCATCCCCGGTAGCGACCTCGCGGGCCAGCCACTCTCCGGCTTCTTCGGGAGTCGCCAGGAAATGCGCTTTGACGCCGGCGGCAAGAGCGCCTTCGACGATGTGTTCCGCGTTGCCGCGTACGCCCACCAGCAAGTCGATGCCGGCCTGAGCCATATGCGCGCCACAACGGCGGTGCAGCTCGGGAGCCGAAGGTCCAAGTTCCAGCATCTCACCGGCCACGACAATACGCCGCCGGGCGGGAATGCCGGCCAGGGTGTCTACCATGGCGTCGAGGGCACGCGGGTTGGAATTGTAGCAATCGTTGACCACGGTGACGCCGGCCAAGTCCAAGACTTCTCCACGACGCTCCCCCGCCGGCAGGGAGGCGAGCGCGGAAGCAGCCTGGTCGAGCGGAATGCCGCGCTCCAGCGCCACAGCCACGGCGGCCAGGGCGTTGTAGATGCTATGCCGGCCAAGCAGCGGCAGGGTGGCGGAACGACGCTGGCCTCCGGCGACGATCTCAAAGCGGCTGCCGCGGACGCCGAGGTCCTCGACGGCCTCGGCGCGAACGTCGGCCGGATGGTGGAGCGCGAAGGTGACAACGCGGCCGGCGAACTCGCGGCCGAAGCGGGAGACGTACTCGTCGTCGGCGTTGAGCACGGCCACGCCACCGGCCGACAGGGACTCGATGAGTTCGTACTTGGCGCGCGCAATCTCCGCCACCGAAGTGAAGAACCCCAGATGCACAGGGGCCACGTTCGTCACCACGCCGATGTCGGGACGAGCGATGCGCGCGAGCGCGGCAATCTCGCCGGCGTGTGACATGCCCAGCTCCACCACGGCTACCTGATGCTCCGGCTCCAGGCGCAGCAACTGCAGGGGCAGCCCGAAGTGGTTGTTGAGGTTGCCTTCCGACTTCATCACCCGAAGCTTGAGGGAGAGGAGCCGGGCGATGGCTTCCTTGGTGGTGGTCTTGCCGGCGGATCCGGTAACGGCCACGAGTGGACCACCCCAGGTGCGGCGCACCGCAGCGCCCAGCGATTGCAGGGAGGACAGTGTGTCTTCCACCACCAGAAGGCGGGAGCGGTGGCTGAACCCGCCCATCTTCTTCTGGCTGACCACGGCCGCCACGGCGCCGGCGGCGAGCGCCTGAGGAACGAAATCGTGGCCATCGAGCCGCTCGCCCTGCACGGCGAAGAACAGCTCGCCCGGCTTCACCGTGCGTGAGTCGATGGAGTAACCCTGGGCGACGGCGCCGGGGTCGAATTCGCCTGCGGCGGCCACGAACTCCGCCACGCGCTGGAGGGGGAGCTTCAACGACGGCCTCCGGCGACAGCCGCTTCCTGGCTCTCCAGGGTGTATCCGGCGGCCCGCAGGGTTTCGCGGGCTACTTCGACGTCGTCAAAGGGAAGGCTGCCGGCCGCGCTCACCTGCACGCGCTCGTGGCCCTTGCCGGCGATCAGCACGATGTCACCGGTACGGGCCTCGGCGATGGCACGCTCGATGGCGCGGCGGCGATCGGGTTCCACCAGGTGGCGGGTGCCGGTCTTCTGCAGGCCAACCAGGGCGTCGTTGATGATGGCCAGCGGATCCTCGCTGCGCGGATTGTCGGAAGTGAGCAGGACGAAGTCACTGCCCCGCCCCGCGGCGTCCCCCATGAGCGGGCGCTTGGTGCGGTCGCGATCGCCGCCGCAGCCGAACAGAGTGATCACCCGACCCGCGTGCCCTTCCCGGCTGACGAAGGCGCGGGCCACGGCAGTGAGATTGCGCAAGGCGTCGTCGGTGTGGGCGTAGTCCACTACCACCGCAAAGGGCTGCCCGCAGTCTACCGACTCGAAGCGCCCGGGAACGCGGTGCACCGCGGCTACACCGCGACGGATGGCATCCAGCGAGCAGCCGCGCCCCACCGCGGCAGCGGCAGCGGCCAGGATGTTGTACACGTTGACGCGGCCGATGAGATGGGTCGAAATCGACGCCGAGCCTCGGGGTGTGGCCAGAACGAACGTGGTGCCCTGCGGTCCCATGTTGATGCGCGTAGCCTGAAAGTCGCCGCGCTCGATGCCGTAGGTGACCACCAGCGATCCCTGCGATTTGGCGAAGGGCACCAGGCGCACGCCGTAGTCGTCGTCGGCGTTCAGCACGGCGAGGCGCGGCGGCTCGGAACCGCAGCCGGCAAACAGGAATTTCTTGGCTTCGAAGTAGTCTTCGAAATCGCCGTGATAGTCGAGGTGGTCGCGGGTCAGGTTGGTGAAGACGGCTACGTCGAAGGGCAGGCCGAAAACGCGCTGCTGCGCCAGGGCGTGCGAGGAAACCTCCATCACCAGCTCGCTGGCGCCCTGGCGGGACGCCCGGTCGAGCAGGCGGTGAATCTCCAGGGATTCGGGCGTGGTATGTGGCGCCGGCAACACCTCCGGCCCGATGTGATACTCGACCGTCCCCAGCAGAGCCGACGTCCGACCCATGGCCCCCAGGATGGCTTCGGCCAGGAAAGCGGACGTGGTCTTGCCGTTGGTGCCGGTGATGCCGGTGAGCCTCATACGCACCGCGGGGCGTCCGTAGAAGTTGGCGGCCAACCGGGCCAGGGCCTGGCGGCCATGGGGCACGTGGGCCCAGGCGATGCCGGCGTGGGGCGCGGTCTCCGCGGTGTCGCTCACGACGGCGGCTGCGCCACCCGCGATGGCCTGCTCGATGTAGCGGTTGCCGTCGGTGGTCTCCCCGCGCATGGCCACGAACAGGTCGCCGGGCGAGATGCGCCGGGAATCGTACTGGATGCCGGTAATCTCAGGATTCCCGCGCTGGGCCAGGGTTTCGACACCGTCGAGGAGCTGGCGAAAAGTCATCGGTTGTTTTCGATTATAGACACCGTAGGATGCGTTTTGCCGGAGCTAAAGCCCCGCTTCGTGCCGCTCCCTGACGCGGGGCGGAAGCCCCGCTCTCCCACCCAAAACCTGGCTGCACTAGCGGGCGAAACGCACCGCCACCCGGGCTCCGGCCGGGATGCGCGAGCCCGGCGGAGGCGCCTGTTCCCGCGCCACCCCGCTGCCCACGACATCCAGTTCGATGCCCGCCCGCTGGGCGACGACCAAGGCTTCACGCAAGGGCTTGCCAATCAGCGAAGGCACCACCACGCCGCCTTCGGTATCGAGCATGACGGTACCGTTGGCCGGCGGTCCCGGAAAGGACGGGGCCTGGAGCGGCGGCGGTGCTGCGTCTGGCTGGCTTGCCGGCTTTGCGGTTGTGGCCACGAGATGAGTCCGGGGCGCGGTCTCAGCCGCTTCCGGCGCGAGCGAGGCGGCCGCCGTGGAACCCGCCTCCGGTGGCTCGGCGCTCCATGCCGGATGGTCGGGCGAGCCTTCCGACACATCGTCATCCGCGACGCTGGCCGCCGCACGCAGCAGGAGTTGTTGGCGCGGCACGTCAATGTCGTGGGGCACCCGCAGATACGCCAGCACCTGCTGGGTGACGCGGGCGAACACCGGCGCCGCTACCTGTCCGCCCTGATGCGGACCCAAGGGCGAATCGAGGATGACCGCCACGGTCACCGCAGGCTGATTGACGGGAGCGAAGCCGACGAACGAAGCCACGTGCTTCCAACTCGAATAAGTTCGGGTAGAGGGATCGATCTTCTGCGCCGTGCCCGTCTTGCCGGCCGCGGTGTAACCCTCCAGGATGGCACGGCGTCCGGTGCCATGAAGCACCACGCCTTCCATCATGCGCTTCATCTGGATGGCGGTCTCCGGCGAGATGGCCCGCCGCTGCTCGGCCGGCTGGAAGAGCACCCGCTGCAGCCCATCTTTCTCGCGGGTGACTCCGGCCACGATGCGCGCGGCGGTCCACACGCCATCGTTGGCAATGGTGGAAACCAGCGCCACCAGTTGCAGGCCGGTAATGCCGATCTCCTGCCCCATGGAGATGGCGCCGATCGAGACTTTGGACCAACGGCTCACCGGCTTGGTGAGGCCGCGGCTCTCGCCCGGCAGCTCAATGCCGGTGGGCTGGCCGAATCCGAACCGGTGGATGTACTGGTCGAAACGCTCTTCGCCCAGACGGAGCCCGAGCTTGATGGTGCCCACGTCGCTGGAGTGGGCCAGAACGTCGGCCACGGAGAGCAGGCCGAAAGGCTTGTGATCGCGGATGCGGAAGCTACCCAGGTAGATGGCGCCGTTCTGGCAATCAATGGTTTCGGAGGGCCGGGTCAACTTCTCTTCCAGAGCGCCAGCGATGGTGACGATCTTGAAGGTGGAGCCGGGCTCGTACACGTCGCTGACGGCGCGGTTCTTCAAGGCCTCCGGCGAAGACTTGCGAAAGGTGTTGGGATTGAAGGTGGGCCGGCTGGCCAGGGCAAGGATCTCCCCAGTGTGCGGGTTCTGGACGATGATGGTGCCGGCGGCCGAGCGGGTCTGGCGCATGGCCTCATCCAGTTCGCGTTCCGCGATGTACTGGATCTTTTCGTCGAGAGTCAGCACGACGTTCTGGCCGGGGGAGGGCTCGCGCTCCACGCGGCCGAACCAACGGCGACGAGCGTCGAGGGAGATCATCATGCGCCCGGGCCCACCGCGTAATTCCTTGTCGAAGGCATACTCGATGCCGCCCAGGCCCTCATCATCCATGCCCACATAGCCCAGCGCCTGGGCCGCCAGGTCGCGCTTGGGGTAGAAGCGCTTGGACTCCTTCTGGAAGTAGATGCCGCGCAGGTTGAGCGCCCGGATGCGCTGGCTGGTTTGGGCGTCTACCTTGCGCGCGATCCAGGCAAAGGCACGCGACGACTTCAGCTTCGCATGGATGTCACCCGTGTCGGTTTCCAGCACGCGCGCCAGGAGCTGGGCTGCTGTTTCCTGGTCGGGAATCTCGCTGGGCACGGCAAAGACGGAATCCACGGTGACGGACATGGCCAGTTCCTGGCCATTGCGGTCATAGATGACGCCGCGCCGGGGCGAAACCTCGATAGTACGCTGCTGCTGGCGCTGCGCGCGCTCCAGCAGCTCGCCGTACTGGAGGATCTGCAGATCGACCAAGCGGAGGCCGATGAGACTGGCCCAGAGAAAGAGAAATAGCGCCAGGAGCAGCAGCCGCCGCGGGACGCCGTTGCCGTTGCTGTTCCAGCCTCCTGCCATAGATGCAGATGCGGCCCGGAGTCCGCTCCGGGCCGCCAGGGTTTCTGCAATTCCTTCCCGGCGGCGCTTTGCGCCGCCAGGTCGCCGGTCAGTGACTTCGGTTCAAGCCAGGCCGGTCCTGCTCCCCGGAGTTCGTTCCAGGGAATCCTTAAGGCTGCGGCGAGATAACCAGGACGCTTGCCGCGCGCGCCATTACCGGCGCGCCCAGGTCGGCGCCCGGGGTCTCCAATCGCATCATCTGGCCGACGCGCGGAGCCTCCAGGCCCATCTGTCGCGCCAGGGCGTCAATGCGTTCCGGGCTGCGCAGCGATGCATCCTCCAGGCGCAAGGCGCGGTTCTGTTCCACCAGCGCGTCGCGCTGCGCCTTCAGTGCCTCCAGCTTGTAGCCATATTCGATGGAGCTGAAATGCTGGCCGGCGTAGACCATGACCAGCGCGAACAACGCGCACACTGCGACGGTGAACATGGCCATCTCGCGGTTGCGCTGCCGGTCCACCACGCGCACCAGGCGGGAATTGTCGATGGCCTTGGGAAAGTAAATCTCCGGGGTGCCCGCGCGTGCGGGGGAGGGCCGCCGCGCCGCGCGCCCGCTGACCAACTGCGAGCGCACGGTACGCGTGGTGGGGATCGCCCCGGCCGCCACTAAGCCACCTCAACCAGTTCCAGCGCGTGCGCCGCGGAATAGGCGTACGGCACGAACACCTCCGCTTTCGGTTGCGCCGGCTGCGGGGCCGGGTCGCAGCATGCCGTGTGTTCGGCACGCTCCACCGTAGCAATCAATTCGTCGATCATCGTTCCCCTATGCATCCTTCACCTCCGTCCAACCTCAACCTTTTCCGGGACGGCATCGTAAAGGTAGGTTGGTTGTGGAACTGCTTTGTCGTTCGCCCAAGTCAGGTAGGCGATGCCGTCCCGAAACCTGTTCATTCCGCCAGGCGCTCCGCCGCGCGCAGTTTCGCGCTGCGGGCCCGCGGGTTGCGCTCGATTTCCGGTTCGCCGGCCGGGACCGGCTTGCGAGTCAGCACGGCGTACACTGCCTGGCGCGCACCTTCCCGCAACGCGTCCTTCACCATGCGGTCCTCCAGCGAGTGGAAGCTGAGGATCACCAGCCTCCCTCCCGGCCTCAGGACCCGGGGCGCTGCTCCGAGCAGTGCCCCGAGCTCCTCCAGTTCGCGGTTCACGTGAATCCGGATTGCTTGGAAAGTACGCGTCGCAGGATGAATGCGCCCGGGTTTCATTGACCGGAACGCGGCCGATATGACTTGTGCTAGATGAGCGGTGTTTCGTATCGGCCGCGCCCGGACAATGGCTCTGGCGATTCTCCGCGACCTCCTTTCCTCACCGAATTCGTAAATCACCTTGGCGAGTGTGACCTCGTCGAGGCGATTTACCACTTGATCGGCGGTGCGCTCGCTGCGCGGGTCCATGCGCATGTCGAGCGGTCCTTCCGCCTGAAAACTGAACCCCCGCCGCGGATCGTCAAACTGCAACGAGCTGACGCCTAGGTCGGCCAGCAGCCCATCCGCCGAACCCGGAGTCACCCAACGCTCCAGTTCGGAGAATGCGGCCTGCTCGACGACCACCTGCGGCCAGTCCTCCCGTTGTGCGGGAGGCGGCTCCAGGCGCCGGCGGGCTATCGCGAGCGCGGCGGGATCCCTATCGAGCCCAATCAAACGACCCTGAGCGCCGAGGCGTCTTGCGATGGCATACGCGTGTCCGCCCGAGCCCAGGGTGGCGTCGATATAGGTGCCGCCACGCCGAATGGCCAGGAAATCGATCGCTTCTTTTAAAAGAACCGAGACATGGCCAAACTCCCCATCCGTGCCATGCCCGCCCCCCTGAGGGGCGTTGCTTGCAAACCCTGCTGCCATTCACGCCCGACCCTGCCGCGCGCCGGTCTCGCCGGCCGCGCTGTTAAATACCCAAGTCGTCCAGGGTCTTCTCGTCCTCAAGCGTGAACGGACTCTCCTCCAACTCCTTGCGGAACGCTTCCATGTTCCGCACTTCCAGGTAGGTCAGGTTGCCCAGCACCGCTACCTCGCCCCGCAACTGCGCCGCCTGGCGCAGAATGGGCGGAATCAACAGGCGCCCCTGGGCATCCATCTCCACGGCCTGGCCGTAATAATTGGTGCGATTCAAGAGCTTCTTCTTGGTGGGATTGAAGTTGGACAGCCGGGCCAGCTTCTCCTCGATGCGCTCCCACTCCTCGAAGGGGTAAATCTGCGCCCGTTGCCCATCCACGCTGGTGATGTAGAACTGGGCCGAATACTTTTCGTCGATCAGGCGCTTGAACTCCGCCGGGACCTTGAGTCGCCCTTTTTCGTCCACGCGGGTTGGATGATTGCCGCGAAACATGCCTGTTTGCCCGGTTCCCCGGGGTCTTTCTTGCTGCCTGGGCCGCGATGACTACCGCCGCGCCCGCAAATGCCGTCACAATTTCCCTGATCTCAGTCGCGCTTGCCTCGTGTTGGGGGGTCTTTTTCTCCATCCTCTGGAGCCCCGATCCCACTTCCCCACCATTCCACTGACGCTGGGTTTGGATTGCCTCTCCTTCTATCTGACACCACTTTCGACCACTTTTGACCACCCATGCTACAGCTAAATCATTGCGTGTCAACAGGAATATTGACCCTGGCGAAGGGGTAGGCAGGGGTATAGCGAAAAGCGCGAGGAATGGCGCTTTTCGGCTGGTTGACCACAAGATATTGCGTTTACCAGGGAGGTGCCTTAATCGTTACTCTGCCTGTTAACGAATCAGTATCTGTGGAAATTCTCCGGCGCATCCGGCCGTAGCAAGCGCCATGTTGCTCTGAAATAATCACGCTCGGCGATGGATTCCCAGAGCGCAGCCGCCGGAAGAGGACGGTCCTGGAAGTCCCCAGCCGTTCTGCTGGCCGCGTGCCTGTTCGCGCTTTCCATGCACGCCTATGTTGAGCTGGTGCATCGGCGGGCGGCGGCGGCGCTGGCGGAGCGGGGGTTGGAAGCCAACTTTTCGGACCTGTATCCCTATTGGTTCGGCACTCGGCTGGTGCTGCGGGAAGGCGGCGACCCCTACGGCGCGGCCGCCACCAAGCGCATCCAGACCGCGTACTACGGGCGCCCACTCGATCCGTCTCGCCCGAGTGATCCGAAGGACGAGCACCGTTTCATCTATCCCATCTACGTCTGCCTGCTGCTGGCGCCGATCTCGTTGGTGTCGTTTGGAACGGCAGAATTGCTATTTACGATCCTGCTGCCGCTGGCCGCCGTTGGCAGCGTGCGGCTATGGAGCTGGGCCCTCTCACTGCGATTGTCTTCGCGCACTTTGCTCCTGGCCAGCGTGATGGTGCTGGGAAGCATGCCTTTCGCGGAGGGCTACTCGCTTACACAGATTTCCCTGCTGGCCATGGCTGTGATCGCAGGAGCCTGCGCCGCGGTGACAGCAGGACACCACAAAACGGCAGGTGTTCTGCTGGCGCTGGCCACCGTCAAACCCCATCTCGCACTTCCCTTTGCAGCGTGGTTCCTGCTGTGGTCCGTGGGCGGTTGGCGGCACCGTAAGGGAGTACTGGGAGGATTCGCGGCTACGCTGGGCGTCCTGCTGGCAGGTTCGGAATTGATACTTCCGGGCTGGTTTTCGCGCTGGTGGGCCACCGTGCAGGCCTTCAGCCGGTACCAGAAGCCTCCGTTGGCGCAGGTGATGTTCGGGGAGAGCGGCGGCGTCCTGGTGGCAGCATTGGTGGTTCTAGCCGTAGCGGCTACGTGCTGGATGCTGCGGCGTTGTGATCCGGGCTCAAAGGAATGGGCCGCGGTCATGTCGCTGGTTGCGGTGGGCACCGCTGTAGTGATACCGAACGCCGATGCCGTCTACGACCACCTGATCATGCTGCCGGCGGCGCTGTGGCTGGGTACCCAGGCGGCCGGCTTCCCGCAATGGAGATTGGTCAAGCGGGCGATCTATGCGACTGCAGCGGCGTTGCTGGGCTGGCAATGGCTGGCAGCCGCGGCGGTTTGCCTCATCGCCCTAGCGTCTGCGCGTTGGGGCTCCAACCTGTTTGTGCTCTCACTTCCTATCCGCAGCGAGCCAGCGCTGCCCTTCGTAGCCTTGCTGCTGGTAGGCCTGTTTCTGCGAGACGAAGCTTTCGGCAGGCAGCCTATTTCCGTCCCCACACCCAGTACGCCGCCGAGATGAAGGCCAGCCAGGGCAGGCCCGCGATGAGGGTGATGCGCATTCCCTCCACCCACCAGGTGGTAGCCAGGATGGCGGCCAGCAGGGCGGCGCCCAGCAGGGTGGTGTAGGGAGATCCGCGCATGCGCACGGGAAATTCCGCCAGCTCCCTCTCGCTCCATCGCTTGCGGAAAAACAGGTGGGTGATGAAGATCATGAACCACACGAACAGGCCGCCGAACAGAGCGATGCCGAACATGTAGACGTAGGCAGTTTCGGGAAATCGCCAGGCAAAGAGCGTGGCAATCAACAGCCCGCCGGCAGAGACCAGCAAGGCGAGCACCGGCGTTCCTTTGGCGGAAACCTGGCCGAAGCTAGACGGCGCATAGCCTCCCCGGGCTAGGGAAAACACCATGCGCGTCGCCAGGTAGAGGTTGCAGTTCATGCTGGAAAGCGCCGCGGTGAGTACCACGAAATTCACGATGTGCGCCGCCGCAGGCACGCCCATGAGCGCGAACACGCGCACGAAAGGACTGGCCGTGATGCCCTCACCCGGCTGGATCTGGTTCCAGGGCACCACCGCCAGCAGCACGGTGATGGCTGCCACATAGAACAGGATGAGCCGCACCACCATGGTACGCATGGCGCGCGGCACGGCTTTCTGCGGATCGAGGGCCTCGCCTGCCGTCACCGCTACGACTTCGGTCCCGATGTAGCTGAAGATGACGAAGACCAGCGCCATCCACGCGCCCTTGACACCCAAGGGGAAGAAGCCGCCATGCTCGGTAAGATTGCGCAGGCCGATGCGCTCGGCCTGTCCCAAGCCCAGCAGCATCGCCGCACCGAACACCACAAACAACAAGATGGCCACCACCTTGATCATGGAGAACCAGTATTCGAACTCGCCGAAGTTCCCCACGCTGCGCGCGTTGATGTACACCAAAGCCAGCGAGAATCCCACGACCCAGATCCACTGCGGTACCTGCGGCCACCACCACTGACAGTAGATGGCCACCGCCACCGCTTCGCCGCCGATGGCGATGGACTGGGCCGCCCAGTAGGTGTAGCGTATGACGAATCCCGCCCAGCGCGAGACGTAGATCTCGGCATAAACGCCGAACGAGCCGGCTGTGGGATGCGCCACCGCCATTTCCGCCAGCGTGCCCATCAGCAGCAAGGCCACCACCGCTCCCAGCAGATAAGTGAGGATGACTGCCGGTCCGGCCACCCGCACCGCCAACGCGCTGCCCAGGAACAGGCCCGTGCCGATGGCGCCGCCAATGGCGATCATGGCCAGTTGCCGCTCACTCAACTGGCGTGCCAGGCCCTTTTCTTTCTCCAGGATCTCCAGCGCCGGAGCGCGCTGCACTTCTGCGGTCGAGTCCAACGGTTTCAGTTTCCCTTCCCCTCTATGGTTCGCTGCGTTCCACCGTCTCGAGCAGCTTGTCGATGTCCGCTTTCGAGTTGAAGAAGTGGCAGGAAACCCGGACGCCGCCCACGTGGGAGGTGTAACGCACCGAGACCAGAACCTTGTGGTCAAGTAGCCGTTCCATCATTTGCAGGTTCTTCTGCGGCGATCCCATCGAAAAGGTGACGATGCCGGAGCGATGCTCGGGCTCCGTCGGCGTTACCACGGTGACGCCCAAGGTCTGAAGCCCAGCAATCAACTGGTCCGTAAGGCTGGTGATGTGCGCGGCGATGCGCTGTTGTCCCAGTTCATGGATCAGCCGCAAGGAAGCCGCCAGGCCGATGGCGCCGGGATAGTTCGCCGTCCCACCGATCTCGTAGCTGGGCGCGCCGCCCACGAAGTGGTAGTCACGCACCGGGGTGATGGAGGGAGTTTGAAAATAATTTCCCCAGCCGCCTTCCGGCGTCTCGACGCTCAGGTAGCCGCGCATGGGCGGGCGCAGGCGCGCCTGCGCGTCACGACGGATATAGAGGAAGCCCGCGCCGAAGGGAGAGTTGAGCCACTTGTGCCCGCCGCAGGTGAGGATATCGACGGGCGTGGCGGCGACATCGATGGGAAACGCGCCCAACTGCTGGATGGCGTCCACCACTAACCATATGCCCCGCTGGCGGCACAGCGCCCCGAGCTTCCCCAGGTCGCAGCGGAACCCGTTGGACCACTGCACCGAGCTGAGGACCAGCACGCGGGTCTTCGGTCCCATGCGCGCGGCGACGTCTTCCGGTAGCAGCCGGCCATCGCGATGCGGAACTACGTCGATCGCAATTCCTTCGCTCTGCTTCTGGACCCAGGGAATGGCTACCTGCATGAACTCCAGGTCACAGAGCAAGACGCAATCGCCACGCTCCAGCGGGATGCGCTCTGCCGCGATGGCGAGACCGTGGGTGGTGCTTTCGACCAGGGCGATCTCGTCCGCGGCCGCGTTCAGCAGACGCGCGATCTCCGGCCGCGCCTCGGCCCGCATTTCGTCCATGGCGATGTGATGCAGCGTCGCCGAGCGCGAGGGGCAAAGCGCCGCCATCTCCAGGAAACGTGCAATGGCTTCGGTGGCACGGCGCGGCGCCACGCTGACGCAGGCCGCGTCAAGAAAGACTTTATCCCGGAGCGCCGGGAACTGCTCCCGCGCCTGCTCCAGACTCATCGCCGGTGCCGCCTGCTTTGTTTCCAACCGATTGCTTCCTTTCCGCGCCGAAAGTCCCACGATTGTAAAGCCCGAATCACGGATTCGGTCCCGGACAAACGAACGGCGCCAGAAACCGCGAGTTCCTGGCGCCGTTGTGATCCGGGGCTGGCCGCCTAGAACCGGAACTTCACGCCCACCTGGATGGTGCGCGGCGGCGTGATGATGTTGATGGGCGTGCCGAATGAACTTGGAACGCTCAGATCATCGAAGTAGTTCTGGCCGAAGTTATCGGCGTTGGTGAGGTTGAAAACCTCGAACAGGCCTTCGATCCGCGCTTGGGGGGCCAGCCCTTCCAGCGGGAACGACTTGGCCACGCGGATGTCCCAACTGTAGGTGGGGTCGCCACGGAAGACTCCGCGGCCGCCCACCCTGTCGCAGGAGGAGACGTTTTGCGTGCGAGAGCCACCGGGTCCGTTGTCGATGGCGCCGAAGACCGTGGGCACGCCGTCCAGGTTCACGTCGCAATTCGAGCTGTCGGAAGCGGTATAGGGCCGCGCCGAAGCCCCAGTGAAGATGTTCGAGAACTGAATCTTCCATGGCAACTCGACCAATCCAGAGATGACTACCCGATGGCGCTCGTCCCAGTTTGTGGGCCCTAGTTCTCCCACAGCATTGGGCTGCAGCTGGTTCAGCACCACGAAGGTGAACTGGTTGGTGTCGGTAATCGCGCGGGACAGAGTGTAACTAGAGAAGAGCTGCCAGCGCTTGGCGAACGCCTTGCGCACCGAGACGATGAGGGCCGTGTAATCGTTCCGGCCGGTAGTGTCTTCCAGGAAGATTTGCCTCGGGATGTTAGTGAGGGGATCGTTAGGACCGGCCTGCGGGAAGTTGACTCCGGTGGGCGTCCAGACCCCCGCCAAGCAGTTTGGATCCGCATTGATACAGAAGTTGAGATTGCGTCCCTGTACCAGCTTGCGGGTGCGGGAGTAAACGCCATCCACGTCAAAAGTCAGGCCGGCCAGTGCTCCTTCCTGGATCTGATACACGAATCCCAGGTTGAATTGGTCCGCCCGAGCTACTTCCATATCCGGCGAATTGACGAATCCGATCGGGAAATTGAACGGAACGTTGGCCGGTCCGGCATCGAACACGGCAGGCTGGCAAGGAACCGTGTCGCAAGGGAGACCGAAGAAGCCGGCAAATGCGCCGGGAACGAAGACGAAGTTGAAGGGCGGGTTGCCGTTGACCTGGGTCACTTCCAGGTCGGCGAACAACGTACTGGCCAGAATGGACGCCGGGTCGAACAGGCGGGCATAACCTCCCCGAACCACCATGCGGCCGTTGCCCAGCACGTCGTACGCGAACCCGACCCGGGGCGCGAAGTTGTTCTTATCGTCCGTGGGAGTGGAACGCGATGGCCCTCCTGGAACCGCTCCGACGTTGTCCCGAACCACGTCTTCCGCCGCGGTGCCGCGGTTGTAGAACAGATTGTGGACGTAGTCGTAGCGCAGGCCGAGGGCCAGCGTCAGGCGTCCCAGCTTGATGTCGTCCTGGACGTAGAAACCCAGGTGCGTCATGGTGCGGTTCACGATGTCGAACCCCGGTGAGGACCAAGAGCGGTAGTTGGCCAGACTGTTTCCAGCCAGGATGGTGTTGGTCGCCGGGTCGTAGTCATTGGTGTTGAAGCGGTAGCGGTTATGCCGGAAGTCGCCCTCGATACCGATGTGCGGCTGGATGACGACGTTGCCGCCGAAGCGAATGTTGTGCCGCCCATGCGTCCAGGAAAAGTCGTCGCTGAACTGGTAGGTGATCTCCTTGGGGGCCTGCGTGCCCGCCTGGCTGGCGCCAAAGGTCACGCTGGGAAGGATGATGGTGGGAACGTCGTTCGAGCTCAGGTCGTTCTGGATGCGGTTCTGCCACCACTGGTAGTGGAAGCGCAGGTCGTTGACCTTGTTGTTCCCAATGAGTGAGCTGAGCCCGATGACCACGTCGTGGAAGCGGTTGCTTTCATCGGCGGTGGAATCCGGCGCGTCCTGGTCGCTGAAGAACTCGTTGCTGGAATCGTTGTCCTGCTCCGCGTAGCGTCCGAACAGAGTGTGATTGTCAGCCAGCCTCACGTCCACGCGCCCCAAGTGGAAGTTCTGGCGGAAGGCCTGCGGGGTGACGGTCCCATCCAGGGAGGGAAATGTTCCGCCGCTGTTGAACACACGGGAAGTGTCGTTCTGCTGCCGCTCGTAACTGTAGAAGAAGAACGCCCGATCCTTTTTGATCGGTCCGCCGATGGTGCCTCCGAACTGCCGGCTGTCAAAAGGCGGCTTGGGCGCGCCGAACATTTCCGAGATGGCATTGTTGGACTGCAGGCTGTCGTCGCGGAAGAACCCGAACGCCGACCCATGGAACTCGTTGCTGCCGCTCTTGGTAACGACGTTGATCACGCCGCCGATACCGCGCCCGTACTGGGCCTTGGGATCGTGGGTGATGACCTCGAATTCCTGCACCGCCTCCAGCGACAGGGTGAGGTTCTGGCCGCCCATAAAGATGTCGGTGTTGTCGCCGCCATCAATAGCCATGAACAGGTTGCGTCCGTTTTGACCGTTGATGCTGATGGCCGGCACATTGCGCTTCACAGGGTCGTAGTTGGCGCTGGTGGCGGTATTGCCCGTGGTCACACCCGGCACCAAGATGGCCAGCGACGAGAAGTCGCGCCCGTTGATGGGCAGGGTCTGCACCTGCTCGGGAGTGATGTTCTTGTGGATGGTTGCGGTATTGGTCTCGACCAATGGCACTTCCGCCTCCACCTTCACTTCCTCCTCAAGTGCTGCGGGCGATAGCGTAAAGGTCAGGTCCGCAGACTGCCCCACCAGCAGGGTCAGCTCCTTGGCTTGCCCACCGAAGCCGCTCTGCGTCACCGTCACCCGGTAGGGGCCGGCGGGAAGGTTGGGCACGGTGAAGGTGCCGTCGCTACCGCTCTGGGTCTCGCGCTTTTGCCCGGTATTGGTGGCCAGCACCTCGACCTTGGCGCCGCTGATCACGGCGCCGCTCACGTCCTTGACCTGTCCCAGGATGGTCGAACCGCTGGCTTGCCCCCATGCCGAGATCGAAATACACAGCACCACAATGACCGCAAACGCCGCCACCCACCTTTTCTCCAAGCTGCCTTTCATGTCGGCCCCCAAGAAGGTTCGTACACAAAGCAAAGCGGCTGACTTATATCGCAGTCACGAGGCACTTACAAGCATTCCGTAGAAGAAGGCCGCTGCGGAAGAATTAACATGGGATTCGCCAGTCGCCGGAAAGTTTCGCTAACCAGAAGATTTTTCCGCGAGTCTCGCTGGTACTGGGTACTGGGTACTGGGTACTGGGCACTGGGTACTGGGTACTGGGCACTGGGTACTGGGTACTGGGTACTGGGCACTGGGTACTGGGTACTGGGCACT
>DATIGQ010000013.1 GCA_035454605.1 Terriglobales bacterium | reverse complement strand
CCGGTAGCGGCCCTCGATGTCCGGTGACTCGATGACCTGCGTGCGGGTCTTGCCGTCCTGGCTGCGCGTCTCGGTGACACGGCTGGGGGATTCGGTTCCGGTGGAGTCGCGGCGTTGCGTGGTCCTGCGCGAGAATTCGTCTTCGTCGGCCTTGCCTTGGGCCATGCTCTGTGGAACCACCAATGTGCACACGACCAGGCCCACTGCGGCCAACGGCAGTGCGCGCAGCATCCCGTAGATGGTTCGCTTCCATGTCCAAGGCGACATCAGTCCCTCCCGCTTGCAGCTTATGCTATCCAGAGTGTACGCCTCTTTGCGCCGCTAATTTTCTGCCGGCGGGAACTTCTTGAACAGCTTTTCCGCCGCCTTGTTGATCTTCTTCTCATTCTTCTCCGGCTTGTCGGAGAGCGTGTCGCTGGCCCGGCCGCGCCAGATCAGCTTCCTGCTTGCCGCATCCATGATATCGACGACGAGTTGACCGACCTGGATGGTGTCCACATCGACGCGCGCGCTTCCACCGCCCAAGCGCCAGGCCGGCCCGTAGCCCGTGCCCCAGACGTTGGCCTGCTTCCGCTCGGCCGCGGCCGCGCGGTAGAGAACGATGGCGTCGGGTTTCTGGCCGGGTTCAATCCGCTTCCAGCCCTTAGCAGCAAGTTGGGCGTCGATGGCCGTGACGATGCGCTGGTGGTTGAAGGGGTCCTGCACCGGATGTCCCTGCGCCCACGCGTAGGTCTTGTACCGGCTGAAGTCAGCCTTGTGGTCGTAGTCCACGCTGGTTTGCTGCCCGAAGGCAGCGCCGGCCAGCAGCAGAGTCATCAGAACGGCAATTGTGCGCTTACGTTGCATGGCTTTCACTCCTCTTCAATTTTGTAAACATCGTCTCTTCCGGGTCCTACGAACGAAGGTCTTTCACGTGCGCGCGTGCGATGCCGAAGGCCATCAGCCGGGCAGGGATGTTTCGCACCGCGGGGATGCGGAACGCCATGCGCGCAAACCAGGGGAGGCTCGGCGCCGCGCCGGGGGAACTGAGAACGCTGCCGATGATCCGATTCTGGGCGAAGGCCTGCACCGCCTGGATGATCCGGGTAGGCCATTCACGCTTGCGCTGGACGCGAGCCAGATCACTGACTTGCAACCGACCCGCTTTGAGCGGCCCAGAAAGCAGATTGGCCGCGACCACCGCGTCCTGAATGGCGTAGTTGATGCCAAGGCCGCCCACCGGAGACATGACGTGCGCGGCGTCCCCGATCAGCAACAGGCCGGGCTTGTACCAGCGCGGGCAGCGGCTTGATTCCACAGATAGCAGCGACAGTTGATGCCAGTCGGTGAGCGACCGGACATGCTCGGCAAAGCGGGGCTCGATGGCGGCGATAGACTTCCGCAGAGCCTCCAGGCCGGCCGCGCGCAACTCCTGGTACCTCCCCTTGGGAAACACGTAGCCCACCTGCCAGTAGTCGAAGCGGTCGAAGACCGCCAGGATCTTGCCCTCTCCGAACCCGCCCAGCACGCGACCCTCCCCTTCCGGCAGGTCACCGGGAACGTGGGGCAGCCGGAACCAGAGGATGTCCATGGGCGGCGAGGTCTTGATGGGCTCAAAGCCGGCCAGCTTCCGCACCATGGAGAAGCGGCCATCCGCGCCAACGGTCAGAGCGGCTCGCACCTCATGCAAGCCGTCCGCAGCCATGTAGCGAACGCCGGAGACCGCGCCGTTTTCTTCGACGAGCGTTTCCACCCGGGCTCCCATCACCAGCCGGAAGTGGGGGTACTTGCCAGCCTCGGCCGCCAGGAATTCCAGAAACCGTGCCTGGGGGATCAGCATGACGTAAGGGAAGCGCGTCTTCAGCTTGCGAAAATCGAAAGGGCTGAAGCTCGAGCCCGCGGAGCGCAGGGTCGGCCCGTAGACCTTGGCGTGCTGAAGCTGGTGCAGGGGAGCCGCCAGGCCGATCTCATCCAGATTCTCGAGGATGGAGGGGTGGACGGTATCGCCGCGGAAATCCCGGTCGAAATCCTTATGGGCCTCCAGCAGCGTGACCGGGACGCCATTGCGAGCCAGCAGCAGCGCCAGCATCATGCCTCCGGGTCCGCCGCCAGCGATGCAGCAGGCGGTGGAATGAGAATCGATGATGGTGTCCTGCACGGGACCCTCGGGCGCTCTGTTCAACGGTTCGGACATGGCCGATCTCCTAGTCGAGTCTTGTTCGTTACCGGTTGGCGCGGGCCCAGCTTACCCGTGGAAGGGCCCGCAACCGACGTCGTTGTGTCGCTTCCGGCGATTACTGGCACGATGCCACCTCCGCGAAGCGGCCGCTGGCCAGCATGGAAGCAAGGAAGTCGCCGCAGGCGGACGTCTTCTGGAACATGGAGTCGTTCTCCAGCGCCGTCTCTGATATGTAGTACTCGGCCAGACGCAGGTTGCGGTTGGCGTCGATGAGGCCGGCGCTCCAGCGGCGCAGGTCCTCGAAGTGATTCACGAGCAGGCGTAGCGCCATGCGATCGGCGTCGGTGGAGGCCATGACCGCGGCCTGACGCAGAGCCGTATCGGCGCGGTCGCGGTCCAGGGCGATCCAGGACTCAGCCAGCGGATAGCCGTTCCGGATGGTGTAGGCGATGTGTGCCTGCCAATCGCGGAGCGTGGCGGCCGCACCCAAGCCGGCGGAAGCGAAGCCCGGCGACAACCTGAGGTCCGTGGCTTCCGCGGAGGCTTGGGCAAGGGGCGTGGCCGCTTCCCAGACGTAGATCACGATGGTTTCCGCGCGCGTGAAGCTTGCGGAATCACCCTGGGATGGCGGGTTCTGCGCCGTGGCGCCTGGCGCGATCGCCAGCAGCGAGATGAAGAGTGCGCCGGCCGAGAGAATCGTGCGTCGAGTGGGTTTCATATTTGTCCCTTCCACAATTCGGTTTTTGCAAAGACCATCAGCAATGCAAGCAACGAGGACAGCACGGCGCCAAGGCGGCTGCGCTTGGCGAGCGGCTCTTCGCGCTCGATCTCATCGAGCAGCGCCCGGATCATGGGTCCGGAGCCGATCAGGCTGGCCCCGGCCGCGTGCATCTCGGCCAGAAGCTGCCGGCCTGCGTCGTCCACGAAGCTGACGTCGAGCAGGTCGATAATCAGCTTCTTGCCGTTCCGCGCGTCGCGCCAAGCTCGGCGTGCCTCGGTGACCCACGCGCGGACAACCTTGCCCTCCAGCTTGAGAGTGAGGGCATGCGGCTCGTCGAAGGTGCGGATGCGCAGCATGCCTTGCTACCTCGCTTCCAGGGCAAGCGCCGCAGGCTGCCAGAGGTTGGCTGAAATCCGTTGGGCGCCAAGTTCGGTCAGCGCGTCACGGATTTCGTCGCGTACCTCCGGGCCGAGCGTCTGATACGCCGCGCGAAGGTCATGGAGCAGTTGCCGGGCCTCCTCGCGGGTGCAGTTTGCTCGCTTGCGTTGCGTGATTGTTTGCATGCCATGGGAAAAGCATGCGCTCTGCCAAAGCCGTGAAAGTGGCTTGGAACCCGGCAACCCATTGGGTATCTGGACGTTAGGGAATAGCGCCGACTGAGGGACGGAAGCCCTGCCGAAGCTTGGAGTGCCGGAGATTAGGCATCTGCCGAAATCTCGGCAGCGCGGTTCGTGGGCAGAGATGTCAGAAGAGGTTACGAGTGATGCCCAGCTTCTTCATCTTGGACTGAAGTGTGGTTCGCTTCAGGCCAAGGCGGGCGGCCGCACCCCGGGGTCCTGCCAAAACGCCCTTGGTTTCGCGCAAGACCTTCAGAATGTGGTCGCGCTCGCTGCCGGCCAGAGTGACCGGGCCCGGACCGGTCGCAGTGACGGTGGCGGCGGGGCGCAGTTCGGCGATGGGCGCCTGCAAGACCGAGCCGCTGGTCAGGATGACGGACCTTTCGATGAAATTCTCCAGCTCCCGCACATTGCCCGGCCAGGAGCACGCCTGCAGGGCCCGCATGGTCTCGGACGAAATGGATTCGATTCTCTTGTCCATGCGCCGGGCGTACTTGGCGGCGAAGTAGCGCACGAGATGAGGAATATCCGCGACGCGCTCGCGCAACGGCGGAATGGTGATGGGAAAGACCTTCAGCCGGTAGTACAGGTCGCTGCGAAACTGCTTGGCCTCCACCATCTCCGCCAGGTCCCGGTGCGTGGCCGCGATGAGGCGAACGTCGACCTTCTGCGTCCGCGTGCTTCCCAGGCGCTCGAACTCGCGCTCCTGCAGCGCACGAAGGAGCTTGGGTTGCAACTCCAAGGGGATATCGCCCACTTCGTCGAGAAAGAGCGAGCCGCCGTTGGCCAGCTCCAGGCGTCCCAGCTTCTGCGCGATGGCGCCGGTGAAGGCGCCCTTCTCGTGTCCGAACAGCTCGCTCTCCAGCAACCCGGTCGGAATGGCGGCACAGTTCATCTTGATGAGGGTACGTTCGCGCCGGCGGCTAGCCTGATGGATAGCCCGCGCAATCAGTTCCTTGCCGGTGCCGGTCTCTCCCAGAATCAGGACGGTGGCGTCGGAAGGCGCCACCGTTTCCACCTGCTTCAGCGCGGCCTTGAGCGCAGGGCTCTGGCCGATGATTTCTTCGAAGTTGCTCTCGGAGCGGATCTCGTCTTCCAGGTACAGCTTTTCCTGTGCGAGCTTTTCCTGCAGCGCCCGGGCCTGCTCGAAATTGCGCACGTTCTCGATGGCAATCGCGACCTGGTGGGCCACCTGCTGCAGGAACTGCATTTCCTCCGCGTCGAGTTCGACCGGGCGAAACGAGCCCAGGACCAGCGCACCCAGGCGGGTGATGGAAGTAGAGAGCGGAAAGTGGTAGCTGACCTTGGCCCCGGACTGCCGCATCATGTGTTGATGGAAGGGATAGTTGGTGTCCTGGTCGACACGGAATACATAGGGCTGTTGGGTCTCCATGACCACACGACCGGGAACCAGATCCGGAGAGACCGCCGTCCCGATGCTGACGTCGGTGGGCACGTTGGCGTCCAGCAGCGAGACGCGCATGACGTCGCGTTCCGGATCATACAAGCCAACAGCTATCACTTCGAAAGACGCAATCGAGCGCAGGCAGGTGGCAATGTGCCGAAAAAGCTCATTCAGGTCGCGATAACGGGAGATGACGTCATTGATGCGCAGCAACGCCTGATAGCGCTCGACGAGTCGCTGGCCTTGCGGCTTGGCGTCTCCGGATTCCGGCATCAGTCCCGTCTCTGGAGGGAGCAGGGGGCATCCAAGGTAGCGGCTAGGACAGGGTTGGTCAAATGGGCCGGGCGCGGGGCGCAAGGACTTTGACAACTAGAATCAGATGGCCCGTGACAAGGGCCTGCTAGTAGATTGGGGCGCTGCCGATATGACTCCTCGCCGGATTGCCGTTTTCTTCTACGGCTTGTTCATGGACGTGAACCTGTTGAAGAAGAAGGGCGCCCGTCCCGTCCGCGTCCGACGTGCGCGCCTGCCGGGATTCCAGCTGCGCATTGGACAGCGCGCGACTTTGCTGCCGGATTCGGAGAGCTGCGCCTACGGCCTGGTGATGGAACTCACGCACTCCGAGGTGGAGCGGCTGTACTCCGAAGCCAGCGTCCGTGCCTACCAACCCGAAGCCGTGCTGGTTGAGCTAGCCGACGGTTCCCGGGTCCCTGCGCTGTGCTTCAATCTCAGTACGCCACCTGGTCCTGAGGAAGCGAATCCTGAATATGCGGCGAAGCTGCGTGATCTGGCACGCAAACTCGGATTGCCGAAGACTTATGCCGACACCATACGCTGAGCTGTGCTCCGGTTGACCAGGTTGGTCGAAAGGGAATCGTGTCGGGCACCGCTCAAGGGCAATCGGTCCGGAAATCCTCCGCACTCTCGGTCGAAGGTGGAAAAATGGAAGGCGCAGGCTAACTGGCGGAGAGGGAGAGATTCGAACTCTCGATACCCTTCCGGGTATGTCCGCTTTCGAGGCGGATCGTTTCAACCACTCACGCACCTCTCCGCGCCATAAGCAGCGGCCGTGGTCAGGTTCCGCTGCAGTTCCACACTTCTTCGGTCCTTCGCTTGCGCTCAGGATTTCGCCAGCGGGCTCCCGTTCGTCCGCCCAAAGGCGGACTCACTCACGCCCGCAACCCGGCTCAATTTCAACCACTCACGCACCTCTCCGCGTGAAAAACAGTGGTCCGTGGCTAGTGGTCAGAGCCAGAGACCGTGCGAATTGGCTACTTCGTACCCGTTTTCTGCTCCTGGCGGCGGCTGGCGAAAAACGCCTTCAGGAGGGCGGCGCAGCGTCCTTCGAGCACCCCGGCAACGACCGCCATCTTGTGGTTCAGCTTGGGGTGATTCAGGACGCTGGTGACTGAGCGAACGGCCCCGGCCTTGGGGTCGTCGGCTCCGTAGACCAGGCGATTCAGCCGCGCCAACACCAGCGCGCCCGCGCACATCGGGCACGGCTCGATTGTAACAAACATCGCGCAGTCTTCCAGGCGGTGGTTGCCGAGGTGGCGGGCGGCATCGCGAAGAGCAACGATCTCGGCGTGCGCGCTGGGATCGGTGTCGGTCAGATTGCGGTTGCAGCCGCGGCCGATGACCTTACCGTCGCAAACTACGACCGCGCCCACAGGGACCTCTCCCAGAGCCTGAGCGCGCAAGGCCTCTCGCAAGGCCTCTTCCATGAAGAGTTCGTTGGAAACGGCGCGGCGGGCGGGCATGACGGTAGAGGATATAGCAGAGAACAGACTTCCGGTGAATGTGGTGATGTAGTGATTTGGTCATCTCGTCATCTGAACAGCATCGGCGATGCGCGCTGCCAGATCACCAGATCATGCCAACGGTTGCTGCTGGGTCATGCAGTGGATGGCGCCGAAGCCCCAGATGAAATCGCCGCAGTAGATGGGGGCGATGCGGCGGCCGGGAAAGAGTGAGGCCAGAAGGTCGAGCGCCACCCGGTCATTCGGATCGTTGAAGACGGGAACCAGC
>DATIGQ010000012.1 GCA_035454605.1 Terriglobales bacterium | reverse complement strand
GGGAAGAACATCAGCAAGCAGAAATACAACTCCGTGCGGGCTGCGATTCTGTCCGCCCTCGAGGGCAGGGAACTCACCCACACCGAATTATTCCAGCGACTGAACCGCAGCCTCCGGGGCAAGTTCCCGGGCAACATCAGTTGGTACGGAGAAACCGTCAAGCTCGATTTGGAAGCCCGAAGAATCATTCGGAGGACGCCTTCCAAACCTCAGAAGTACCGCCTGAACTAGGGCGGTCTTGCAGTCAGCAGCAGCGGCTCAGAAGGCATCTCAACGACGACGGAGGAATCATGAGCTACGTGGATGGTTTTGTCCTGGCGGTACCGAAGAAGAATCTGCGCGCCTACGCCCGCATGGCCCGCGCGGCGGGCAAGGTGTGGCGCAAGCACGGTGCAATCGACTACAAGGAATGCTTGGGCGAGGACCTCAAGGTGAAATTCGGGGTCCCGTTTCCGCGCATCATGAAGCTCAAGCCCGGCGAGACGGTGCTTTTCTCCTTCATCGTATATAAGTCGCGCCGCCATCGCGATCGCGTCAACGCCAAGGTCATGAAGGATCCGACCCTGGCTTCGATGATGGACGGCAAGAAGATGCCCTTCGACGTCAAGCGCATGGCCTACGGCGGATTCAACGTCCTGGTCGATGCCTAGCCCCGGCATTCCGTAACAAGAGTCAGAGGCACCAATAAACAAAACAGCGAGGAGCGTGGATTCATGAGCGGCATTCGGGTACTGGCAGGCACGCGCAAGGGCGCGTTCATTCTCACCTCCGATGGCAAGCGCAAGAACTGGGAGGTCAGCGGTCCGCACTTCGCCGGCTGGGAGATCTATCACCTCAAGGGTTCTCCCGCCGACCCCAACCGGCTTTACTGCTCGCAGACCAGCGGCTGGTTCGGGCAGATCATTCAGCGCTCCGATGACGGCGGCAAGACCTGGCATCAGCCCGGCACGCCCCCCGGCGAACCCCTCACTGCCCCCGACGGCAGCCCCAAGGGCGAGAGCAACAAGTTCGTCTATGACACCTCGCCCGAAACCGGCAAGCCCCTCACCACCCACCAGTGGTACGACGGCACTCAGCATCCCTGGGAGTTCAAGCGCGTCTGGCATCTCGAGCCCTCGCTCAAGGATCCGGACACCGTCTACGCCGGCATCGAAGATGCCGGCCTGTTCCGCTCCGCCGACGGCGGCAAGTCCTGGCACGAACTCGCCGGCCTGCGCGGCCACGGCACCGGCCCCAAGTGGCAGCCCGGCGCCGGTGGCATGTGCCTGCACACCATCCTGCTGGACCCCAGGGAGAACGGCCGCATGTTCATCGCCATCTCCGCCGCCGGCGCTTTCCGCACCGACGACGGCGGCAAATCCTGGCGTCCCATCAACCGCGGCCTGGTGTCGGAATACATCCCCGACCCCAAGGCCGAGGTTGGCCACTGCGTCCACCGCATCGCCCTGCATCGCTCTCGTCCCGAGACTCTATTCATGCAAAAGCATTGGGACGTCATGCGCAGCGACGACGCCGGCGACAACTGGCGCGAAGTCAGCGGCAACCTGCCCACCGATTTCGGCTTCGTCATCGACGTGCACGCCCACGAGCCCGAAACCATCTACGTGGTTCCCATCAAGAGCGATTCCGAGCATTTCCCGCTCGAAGGCAAGCTGCGCGTTTACCGTAGCCGCAGCGGCGGAAACGAATGGGAGCCTCTCACCAAGGGCCTTCCTCAGTCCAACTGTTACGTCAACGTGCTGCGTGACGCTATGGCCGTCGACGCGCTCGATCCCTGCGGCGTCTACTTCGGCACCACCGGCGGCCAGGTCTACGCCTCCGCCGATGCCGGCGACAACTGGGCTCCCATCGTGCGCGATCTTCCCGCCGTGCTCTCGGTCGAGGTGCAGACGCTGCCATGATCCGCGTCGTGCTCCCGCCGCATCTGCGCACGCTCGCCAAGGTGGACGGCGAACTCCGTCTCGAGGTCGAGGGCGAAGTCACCCTGCGCTCCGTCCTCGACGCCCTCGAGACCCGCTACCCCATGCTGCGCGGCACCATCCGCGACCACGGCACTCTCCAGCGCCGGCCGTTTCTGCGTTTCTTTGCCTGCGAGGAGGATCTTTCCCACCAACCGCCCGACGCACCCTTGCCCGCTGCCGTCGCCTCCGGCGCCGAACCCTTCTTCATCGTCGGCGCCATCGCCGGCGGCTAGCAGCACCACACCAACCGGCTCCTTAAATGCTTGTGATCGTGCCCCATGTCTGCGCCACGCTCTTCGGCGCAGGCGTGGGAGGAAGGGAGGGCGAAGTCGAGGGACCTCGGGGTTGCTTTTGGGATCGTCCGTGGCTGCGCCAGGCGGCGGACCGCGACCCTTCGTGTTTGCCGGAGCCTGCCCTGAGCCTG
>DATIGQ010000011.1 GCA_035454605.1 Terriglobales bacterium | reverse complement strand
CACCACCGGCCCCGAAGCCCAATTCGACTTGCGCTTCCTGTATTCGCGCCACTTGCAATTCCTCGGTTCCTACATGGGCACCATGGGCGAGCTGCACGCCGTGCTCGGCCACGTCTTCAAGGGACGCCTGAAGCCGGTAGTCGACAAGAGCTTTCCCCTGCGCGAGGCCCGCGCCGCCCACGAGCGCATGGAAAAGAGCGAGCACTTCGGGAAGATCGTGCTGAACCCATAGGTCCCTCGCCACGCGCTTCCGAACATCGTTAGAATAGGTTTATGGACGACCGCCACGAGGCCCGGCATCCCATCGGAGGCTCCACGGCGCCCTCGCCAGTGCCCGAGCTCTCCCTAGGTTCCGAGCAGCCCGAGGGCGTCGTCCTCACCCAGCTCGATAACGCGGTGAACTGGGTGCGCAAGAATTCCCTGTGGCCCATGACCTTCGGCCTGGCCTGCTGCGCCATCGAGATGATGTCCATGGGCGCTTCGCGTTTCGACATCGCCCGCTTCGGCGCCGAGGTGTTCCGTCCTTCGCCCCGCCAGGCCGACCTCATGATCATCGCCGGGCGCGTCTCGCAGAAGATGGCCCCGGTCATCCGCCAGCTCTGGGAACAGATGCCCGAGCCCAAGTGGGTCATCTCCATGGGCGCCTGCGCCACTTCGGGCGGCGTATTCAACAACTACGCCCTGGTCCAGGGCGTGAACCAGGTCATCCCCGTGGACGTGTACGTCCCCGGCTGCCCGCCCCGCCCGGAGCAGCTCATCTATGCCATCACGCTGCTGCAGCAGAAGATCCAGAACGAGCGTGGCTCGTTCAAGCGCGCCCTGAACTTGGCCTGATTGCCAAGCCTCAATCGTCAATCGGCAATCTTCAATCTCCCGTGATACAACTTCTGCTCGCATGCCTAGCGTGATTACGGCCACCGCTCCCTGCCGCGCCGACTTGGCCGGCGGCACCATGGACATTTGGCCGCTCTACCTGTTCCATCCCGGCGCGGTCACGGTGAACTTTGCACTCACCACCCTGACTCGTTGCACGATCACGGCGCTCTCCGGCAAGATCATCCACCTGTGTTCGCTGGACACCGGCAGGGAGGAACGCTTCGCCTCGCTCGACGCCCTGTGGCGTACCCGTCGGTATCAGCATCCTCTGGCGGCTTGCCTGGTACGTTGGTTTCGTCCGCGCCGCGGGTTTCGCCTGGAGACAGACTCGGCCTCGCCCGCCGGCGCCGGCATCTCCGGTTCCTCCGCCCTGATGATCGCCACGGCCGCGGCACTGGCACACTTCACTGGGCGCAGCCTCGGCCGGGAAGCCTTGCGGGTGCTGGCCCAGAACGCGGAAGCGCAACTCATCGGCGTGCCTACCGGTTGCCAGGACTACTACCCGGCTCTCTACGGCGGCGTGAACGCCATCCACCTGGACGCCGACGGCGTGCATCGCGAGGCGCTGCCGGTGCCTCCCGCCGAACTCGACGCCCGCTTCCTGCTGGCCTACACGGGTGCGCCGCGCCAGTCTGGCATCAACAACTGGGAGGTGTTCAAAGCCCATCTGGATGGCGACCGGCGAGTGTTCCGCAATTTCGAGCAGATCGCGAGCATCGCCCGCGCCATGCGCGATGCTCTGGCTGACCGCGACTGGGACGCTGCCGCCCGCCTGCTGAACGCGGAGTGGAAACTGCGCAAGACCAACGCCCCCACCATCACCACGCCTCGGATCGAACGCCTGATCGCAGTTGCCCGCCGGCATGGTGCCCGGGCGGCCAAGGTGTGCGGCGCCGGTGGCGGCGGCTGCGTGCTGTTCCTGACCGAGCCCGAGGCGCGAGCGCGCGTGGCGCGCGCCCTCGCCGCGCACGGCGGCGTGGTGCTGCCGGCACAATTAGCCCGCCGCGGACTCCACCTCAGCGAGCGCCTCCGATGATGAGCCTGATCCTCGCTCTGTTTCTCGCTCCGGACGGCCGCTTGCGTCCCAGTTGGCGCTTTTGGATCTCTGCCGTCCTGTTCGTCGTGGCCAACATCGCCGCCGGCATTGCGACCCGCGTGGTCATGGGAACCACAGGATGGGCTTCCGCGGGCGCCGCCGAGGCCGTATATCGTCCCTTGGCTCTTGCCTTGTCGCTGGCGGCGTTTTGCGCCATGCTGCGCCTGTTCGACCGGGCAGAGGGGAATCCGCTATCCGCCATGGGCCTGGGTCTGGAACGTGCCTGGCTGCGGGAGAGCCTGGTCGGGACCGCGCTGGGCGTTGGAATGGTCACCCTCGCGGTCGGCGCCATCGCCACCTTCGGACACCTCAGTTTCCGCACCATCGCCGCCCCGGGCGTCGTCTGGTACGTTCTGGTGGACCTCTGGGTGCTCCTCACCGCCGCCATGCTGGAGGAGGTTGCTTTCCGCGGCTACCCCTTCCAACGCCTGGTGGAGGGAATCGGCGCCGCGGGCGCCATTCTGTTGCTTTCCGCCTTGTTCGGGCTGATTCACGCCGCCAATCCACACGCCAGGCTTCTGGGTTGGGGCACCTTCAACACAGTTTTCATCGGTGCGCTCCTGGCCATCAGCTACCTGCGCACCGGCGGCCTCTGGATGCCATGGGGCATCCACTTCGGATGGAACGCCATGCTCGGCCTGGTCTTCGGCCTTCCGGTCAGCGGTGTGACCCAGTTCGCGGTCGTAGTCCGGGGCACGGCAGAGGGACCGCAGTGGCTCACCGGTGGCAGCTACGGCATAGAAGCCAGCGCTACCGGCGCGGTCGTCATTGCCCTGGGGATGGCGGTCCTGCTCCGAATCACTCCACGGCGGCCGTCCGTTTCGTCCCCACAGACTACTCCGCCCGATCTCCCCACGGCTGGATCCGGCCCGCACCCACTTGCAAATCTCCCTGGCCAGGCGAATCATTAGGGGAGAAACGGTCGGCCGATGAGTTCTGCACGACACATATCGGTGGCTCTCGTGCTCGCTCTGCTGGGGGCGGCCTCCGCGGCCGCCGGCGAGAAGCCCGCGCGGCTGAGCAAGGATGAGCGCTTCGCCCTTCTGCGCAGCCTGAGTTCCGAGCGCGTGTACGTGCGCAAGCCCTTCCCCATGGGAAAGAAGGGGCTGGTGCTTCGCCCCGACGGAACCCTCTCTCCGTCCGGTCAGGAGCTCGGTCAGATGCTCATGAAGAACGGCATCGCGGCCAAGCCCGGCGATCTCGCCCGCATCACCCGCATGGACGTCCGGGACGACGAGATCATCTTTGAGATCAACGGCGGCCCGGTCAAGAAGAAGAAATGGTACCAGCGCATCCAGATCCAGGGCGCCGGTGGATCCTCTCCCGTGGCCGACCAGCCCCCCGATTTCTCTCCTGGCTCCATGGTGGTGCTGGAGTTCAAGGGATACGTGCCCAGCCTCACCGTGGAGGAGGTCAAGGAGCGGCTCAAGCCGGTTTTCGATTTCTCCTCCAGGAGTCCGACGCAGGCCTACGTGGATACGCTTCCGCCCAAGGCCAAGGAAGCCATCCTGAAACATGAAGTCCTGGTGGGCATGAACCGCGAGATGGTCACCACCTCCAAGGGTCGTCCGCCGCGCAAGATCCGCGAGAAGGAAGGCGACGTCGAGTACGAAGAATGGATCTACGGCGAGCCACCCCAGGACGTCGAGTTCATTCGCTTCGTGGGCGATGAGGTGGTGCAGGTCAAGACCATGAAGATGACCGGCGAGAGGCTGGTGCGCACCGAGAAGGAAGTCGACGTCAGGCCGGAGGGCGCCACCGAGGTCGCTGCCGGGAATCCCGACGCCGCTCCCAAGCCCGCCGACCAGCCCCAGAAGCAGCCTACGCTGCGCCGCCCTGGGGAGACTCCCATCGACCTTCCGGATAACACCGGCGGCGGTCCTGTCATGCTGCCCGAACCGCCCCCGAGCGATCCCAGCAATCCCGGTAGCCGCCCACCCGGCCCCGGTCCCAACCCCCAGTAGTTGCTTCGGTTCCTGGAACCCTCCCGCGCATTCGCCTCCGGCTTGGTGCCGCTCCTGAAGCCGGCGTAAACTGGAAGTGTGAAGATCGCCCTCGGCCAGATCAATCCCACGGTCGGCGACTTCGCCGGAAACGCCGCCAAGATCATCGATTTTGCGCGCCGCGCCCAGGCGGCCGGCGCCGGCCTGGCCATGTTCCCCGAGCTTTCGGTTTGCGGCTATCCGCCGCGCGACCTGGTCGAACGGCCGGCCTTCGTGGCCCGCAACCAGGAAACCGTGGAGCGGATTGCTGCCGAGACCCGCGGCATCGCCGTCCTGTGCGGCGCGGTGACCCCCGCCGAGGCCGAGACCGGAAAGTCGGTCATGAACTCGGCACTGCTGCTGGAGAACGGCGCCATCCGCTTCCAGCAGTCCAAGATGCTGCTGCCCACCTACGACGTCTTCGACGAACAGCGCAACTTCGCTCCCGCCCGCCGCCAGGAACTGTTCGATTTCTGCGGCCGCCGCATGGCCCTCACCATCTGCGAGGACGCCTGGAACGACAAGCACTTCTGGCGCCGCCGCCTGTACAACGTCGACCCGGTCGAGGACCTGATGCGCGCCGGAGGTAACTTCATCCTCAACATCAGTGCTTCGCCCTTCTGGGAAGGGAAGCGCGAGTTGCGCCAGCGCATGCTCGCGGCCATCGCCACCCAGTACCAGGCGCCGGTGGTGATGGTGAACCAGGTGGGCGGCAACGACAGCCTCATCTTCGACGGCTCCAGCTTCGTGCTGGGCCGCGACGGCCGCCTCGTCGCCCAGGCCGCGTCTTTCGAGGAAGACCTGGTCTTCTTTGACAGCGAGACCATGACCGGCGAGATGCACGCCCAGATCGAGGGTGATGACGCCGCCGCCTGGGCCGCCCTCATCCTGGGCACCCGCGACTACATGCGCAAATGCGGATTCCAGAGCGCGCTGGTCGGGCTGAGTGGCGGCATCGACTCGGCGCTCACCGCCTGCATCGCCGTCGAGGCCGTCGGCGCCGGAAACGTTTTGGGCGTGGGCATGCCCGGCCCGTATTCTTCCCCGGGCTCGATTGAGGACGCGCGCGCGTTGGCCAAGAACCTCGGCATCCGCTTCGAGGTCCTGCCTATCACTCCGGTTTTTGAATCCTTCCGCGCCTGCGTGACAGACGTTTTCGCCGGCCGCCCCGAAGACCACACCGAAGAGAACATCCAGGCGCGCATCCGCGGCACGCTGCTCATGGCGCTCTCCAACAAGTTCGGCTCCATCGTGCTCTCCACCGGCAACAAGAGCGAGCTGGGCGTGGGCTATTGCACCCTCTACGGCGACATGGTCGGCGGCCTGGCCGTGCTGTCGGATGTCCCCAAGACCCAGGTCTACCGTCTGGCGCGCTACGTGAACTCGCGCCGCCCGCTCATCCCGCAAGCCACCATGGAGAAGCCGCCTTCCGCCGAGCTGCGTCCCGACCAGAAAGACACCGACAGCCTGCCACCCTACGAGGTTCTCGACGCCATCCTCGAGGACTACGTGGAAGACAGCCACAGCGCCGAGCAGATCGCCCGCGAGCGGGGCTTCGATCCGGCGCTGATCGCCAAAGTCCTCGCCATGGTGGACCGCGCCGAGTACAAGCGCCAACAGGCCGCACCCGGATTGAAGATTTCTCCCAAGGCCTTCGGCTTCGGCCGCCGCTTCCCCATCGCCCAGAAATCCGAACCGCGGTAGGCGAGCCTGGGGATTAACATCGGAGTTAATCCATCCTCGGGTATCCCTCCCCCGGGTACCCCTCTAATGGAATCATCAGGTTACGGGCGGAGATCCCGGCCGGTCCCGAGATCTAAAGGGGTTAGAGGTAAAGTCCCTGAAACAAATGGGTTAATCGTTCCGATCCCCCTCGTCGATTCTCATAGTGATATGTGCTGGACGGTGACCGTTAATGCTCCAGGAGGCGCTGCTACGACGAGCTTCTTCGTGCAGGTGCCCAAGTACTTCAAGGTAATTAGTGTGTTGCCTGTCTTTCCGGACTGCCCGTTCTGGTACACGGGTTACGAAGCATCTGTGCTGTACGTGGTCGCGGACCAATCAAATGTCGAGATTCGCGCTGCTGGACTGACACCGCAAGAGCACGTAACTGTAAACGGAACCCATGCATTCTCTGGTTTCCGCCCCTTTGCGACTCCGGCAACCACAGATGCGGATGGTTTTTTCACTGATGTTCCAGTTGGAACATGCATAACGCCGCCTCCTCCGCCAAACCGCTGCGTCAATGTCGTACAGACATTCAACGTGCAGGTACCCTCGACGGGGGGAACTGTGACATATCCGATAGACACCGTGACAACCCGTCGGGACTGCCAGGAGGGCATCCGGGTTCAGGTAACTCCCGGCAGCACCGAGACCCTAGGCACGGTAAACTGACACTTAGTCAGTCAAGAGGGCGCCACATGATGGAAAAGAGGAGACGAACCCTGGCGTTGGCGATGCTGCTTTTCTTTTTCTCAGCCCATGCAACGCCCGGTCAAGGGGCTGGGTGCACGAGGGAAGATGTCAGCGGCCGGGTTAGAGAAATCTTCGAACGCGCGCTGAGCGAGGGACAAATCATCCTGCAGGACGGCAGCCGAGCGGAGGTCAGGGTGCCTCCGTCGGAGGAGGCCATGGAGGAGATTCGCCAGATCGGTGATGCAGCGATTTCGATCCTATCGGAGTACATCGATTACGCCCAGCCTCGGCAAGTCGAACTGGTGGTTCGGTTTGTCGGGCGTCTTGGAAGCGAGGGTGCCGCACAGCCGCTAGCCAGAATTCTTCGGGAGTCGCCGAGTCCGGTACAACGCATCCAGGCCCTTGGGGCCCTTACACAAGTGCCTTGGAGTGTGTCTGGTCCGGTTATTGCAGAAGCTGCTCGAAAAGATGCTGATCGGGAGGTACAGGCGTTTGCTTGGCAACTGCTCATCGGGCATGGGCCAGGTGATCGAGCAAAGGAACAGGCACGAGCACATATACGAGGTGTCTTTGAGCGACTTCTGGCTCATCCGAATCACGAGCAAGACATTGGGCCCTCGGCTGATGTACAGGCGGTGGCAGGAGTGCGTGCCTTGGGGGATAGCGCGATCCAGCCATTAGCCGAACAACTGCAATCGCCCAACGAAACTGTTCGGAAGCTGGCCGTCGAGTTGCTTGGGGCGCTAGGCGGGGATCGAGTTTTGCGGTCGTTGATCGTGACAGCAATGGGCGATTCGAGTTCCGAAGTGCGAAGTCTTGCACTTGAGACGCTTTCCGTTTCCGACTCTTCTTTGGCCCGAGATACGCTCAGGAGAAGCGCAGAGAAGGATCCGGACCCTAGTGTCCGGAACCTGGCACGCTCCCTTGTAGAACGCAGGGGGTCCCCTCGTCCGGACTAGCAGTGTCGCAGAAGCCGTCCAACGTGCTGTTCCTTCCCCCGGAATACAGCAGTGTGAACTGCTGTCCGCAGTGCCTCGAGGGCGGCGGCGGAGAGGGCAGGCTGGACCCCACGAATGAGAACGGGACATTCCTGGGGAACATCAACTATGCCCATTACGCTGCCTGCAATTGACACCCAGCGCCGCGGAGTGGCGCGGCAAGGCGGGCTCGCAATCATCTGCGGCCTGATTCTGGCCGTTTCCACCACGTATCCGCAAGAACCAGAAGTCATCGACCTAACGCGACCCACTCCGAAAGGACAGGAAGTGCTGAGCGTGCCGGGGGCTTCTGTGGGAGGTGTTCAAGGGGCGGGGCGAACGCCGCCTCTGTACACTCTGCCTTTGAAAGTGAAGCTGCGCGCGGTGCGGCCAAGAAAGCTGCGGGCGGAACAGGACTTTGTGGTTGAGGCGACACTGACCAACGTAGGTGCGGTTCCGTTTGCGATGCCGATATCACAGGAACATTTGAGAGTGCAGGCCGCCGGCAACCGCGAGCGGCGCACGTTCGTATTCACGCTACGGTTCTGGGATGCCAAAAAGAGCAGGGAGGAAACCGCGACCTTCGCCGTCACTTCTGCGGCAATCAACGTAGCTGGATCTGCGAGAGAAATACCTCCTAAGGGTTCAGTTTCCGTCGTGTTCAGAGCAACCCAATTCCGGTTATAGCTTGGGTACGAGAGGGCACTCGCCGGCTCAAGGTTCGAGCGGGGGTTTCTGAGATGCGGTTGGAGGACGAGCGATTCTTCCTCAAGGATTGGTCCGAGGAAGTTCTCTCACCTGAAGAGATCGAGATCGTCGTTGAATAGGGCCGGTTCCAGCTCTCGGGCGCCTGCGGGAAAGAGGGGGTAACGACGGAAAGCGCCGTGCTGGTTCCACTGGAAAAGCTGCGGCTGTACGACTACGGTGTACCCTTGGAGCATCGCATTCGAGAATTTCAGAAGCCGTCGAATCTATTGTTCCTTCCCCCGGAGTACGCCAGCGTGAACTGCTGCCCGCAGTGCCTGGAGGGCGGCGGCGGAGGAGAGGGCGCGCCGGACCCCATGGAGGGATGGCCGGAACCCTGCTCGTGCGAGCCGGTGGCAGATCCTCCGCCGTCTCCCAGGCCCACCAACTTCCGCCTCGTCGCCTCCCGTGTTGAGGGGGTTGGAAATATCCTCTCTACAGAATACTGGTGGGATTCGAGTACAGGAAGACTCGAAGACCTGGGCAACTGTTTGGTCGGGGAAATCGTGACTTATCCGGGCACTGCTAATCCCTTCCAACCCCCAAGCCCGCCCTGGCCGAAGGGTCCTGGGAGCACCTGGGCAAATCCGACAATTGTGACTGGTCCGGGAACGGCTGGTGGGTTCACAGATCTGAATGCCACGACGAACCTAAATTTCGTTCAACCGTACAGCACGAGTTCATTTACGGCAGTTCAGTACTTTCGCTACCGGTGTGACAGCGGACCTTGGGTCAACCTTGCAGGTCCCCTTTCGATTGTCAGGTCGTTTTCCAAGGGCACTGACGGCCGATGGAGGCTTGTTACCTCAAAGACAGGTGCGGGAACAACGGCTACCTACATACTTCCATAGCGGAGATAGGCGTGAAACCACGCGGGATGTTGTGTGTCGTTCTGGTCGCCATAGCTTGCTTGCCTATTGTGTACTCGGAGTCCTCCCAACCGCCAAAGTACGTGAGATTCAGCCTCGAGAAAGAACGGCTGACACTGGGAGACCCGGTTCTTCTGGACCTGGAGATCTCGAATCCTTGGCCCCACGCCCTGGAGGTCGATCTCGGAGAGGATAGCAAGGAACACCTGTACATTTTCATCGACGACCCGCTGGGAAGGCGGAAGGTTCGGACTGCGCGGCCCCGAAAGGAGGGATTGTTGTTCTTAGGCAGGGTCCGGGTAGCACCGGGCGAAACGTATTCTCAGACGCTGGTCCTGAATGAGTGGTTCGAGTTCCGGCAGACTGGGCGTTATCGCATCTTTGCCCGGCTGGACGCCCGGGTGAAGGCGGGCGCGAATCAAATT
>DATIGQ010000010.1 GCA_035454605.1 Terriglobales bacterium | reverse complement strand
CCGGCATCCGCCAGTACGAGATTTCGAACTTCGCCCGGGCTGGCGCCGAATCGCGCCACAATCTTAAGTACTGGACGCGGCAACCGTACCTGGGCTTCGGAGTGGATGCGCACTCGATGCTGCCGGCCGCCGAGGGCGAGGACGAAGCCGTCCGCTTCGCGAACACCGACGAATTGGAGCGGTATATGGAAGGTTCCCCGTCGATGCGCACCGAGGTTTCCCGCGCCCAGGCGCTGGAAGAGACGTTCTTCCTCGGCCTGCGATTGGCACGCGGAGTGAACCTGGCCGAGGTAACAGCGCAGTTCGGGGCGGAGGCGCGCACGCTGGTGGCGCCGATCCTCGGTGAATTGCAGGCACTCAACCTTCTCCGGGTGGAGGGCGACCGGGTTTCGCTCACGCCTGCGGGACGATTGCTGTCGAACGAGGTGTTCGAGCGCTTTCTGCTGAAGCCGGCGGCGTGAGGCCGCGACCATCGCCTTTTTCCCGCAAATTATTTAGACTCGAAGGTCCCTGTTTTTCTGGGATCGGACCCATTCAGAGCCATGCTGGAGAAGCCCTCCTCGAAATCCGTGGCGGAGGCGACGGACGAACCCGCGCACGCAGCCGCGGTGGACCTGCGCTCGGACACGGTCACTCTGCCCACGCCGGAGATGCGCCGCGCCATGGCGGAAGCTGAGGTCGGCGACGACGTGTACGGCGAAGATCCCACCGTCAACCGCCTGGAGCAGCTCGCAGCGGAGATTCTCAAGCGCGAGGCGGCCATCTTCGTGCCCTCCGGCACCATGGGCAACCAGATCGCCATCAAGGCGCATACCCGGCCGGGCCAGGAAGTCATCTGCGAAGAGCGCGCCCACATCCTCGACTACGAGATGGCGATGCTGGCGCACTTCTCCGGCTGCATCGCGCGCCCGGTGCGCGGCGAAGACGGCATCCTGAGCTGGAAGGAGATCGAGAAGCGCATCGCGCCGCGCATCTACTACCGCGCACCCACCGGACTGATTGCCCTGGAGAACACGCACAACATGGCCGGGGGCACGGTGTATCCGCCGGCGATTGCCGACGAGATCTGCGACCGCGCGCACGAGCGCGGCCTGCCGGTGCACCTGGATGGCGCGCGCATCTTCAATGCGGCGGCGGCGCTGGGCCGCACCGTGGCCGAGTTGACCCGCAAGTTCGACTCGGTGATGTTCTGTTTGTCGAAGGGACTGGGAGCGCCGGTGGGCTCGCTGCTGGTGGGCAGCCGTAGCCTGATCGACCAGGCGCGCAGCTACCGCAAGGCCCTGGGCGGCGGAATGCGGCAGGCGGGCGTGCTGGCCGCGGCGGGGCTCATTGCGCTGCAGGATGGTCCGCGGCACCTGGCACGGGATCATCAGAATGCGCGCTTCCTGGCCGAGGGACTGGCGGGCGTCCCCGGAATCAGCCTGGACCCGTCGAAGGTGGTCACCAACATCCTGATTTTCGACATCAGCGGCACGGGCATGCATTCTCCGCGCTTCACCGAGATGCTGGCGGCGCGCGGGGTGCGGGCCAACGGCGTCAGCCCGGAGCGCATGCGCTTCGTCACCCACCGCGACGTGGATCACGACGATTGTGCCCGCGCCCTGGCGGCCGTTTCCGCCATCTGCAAGCACTGACACTTCATTCAAGAGAGGAACCAACCACTCAAGTATGGCGATTCGTCTGGAACACTCCACGACGGCCAAGTGCCGTCCCGAACACATCTGGAAGAAGTTTGAGGACCTGGAACAATGGGCGTGGTGGAACCGCGTGGTCGGCCCCTGCAAATGGATCAACGGCCAGCCCTGGCAGAAGGGAAGCCGGTTCCACATGGAGCTGGTGAAGCCGCGGGCCCTGACCATTGAGTGCACGGTGCTGGAATGCGCGCCACCAGGCAAGGTCGCCTGGGTAGGCAGCGGATTCGGCTGGAAGGGCGAGCACTGGTTCAGCTTCGAGACCCAGTCCGACGGGACCACCCTGCTGAAGACCTGGGAAGATTTTTCCGGCTTCATCCCGGCATTTTTTGGGGACGGCACCAAGCGAAAGACCGTGGATGCCTACGCCGCCTGGCTCGACGCTTTGAAGGTCGAAGCGGAGCGCCTGGCGCGCGAGGAAGTGGCGCGCTCCTAGGCCGCGGGCGCGATACACTGTGCAATAGCGATCGAGGGGGAATCCGAAGGGAGATTCCATGCAGGTTGAGATCCGGCGCTGCTTTACCTGACTTGACATCCTGGTAGAGGCGGGACGCCTCAAAGGGGAAATCAAGAAGCATCTGGGCATCGCGCCGCGCATGCGGTTCGCCGGCATCGGAGTGTTGGATGTGAAGGTGGGAGACGCGCTGGTTTTCTCCCGCCAGCAGGCGGGCCGCAATCCGAGGCCGGGTGAGGTGGCGGCCCTGGTCGAGGCCCACATTCGCCAGGCCGGAGCGCAGTAGGGGCGGCGACCCCCGGGGCAAACTAAGCGAACGGTTTGCGCGCTGTGAATCACGCGCGCCAGGAGAGTGGAGTGGATTTTCGTCTGACGGAAGAGCAGCACCAACTGCGGCGCAGCGTACGTGAGTTTGCGGAGCGCGAAATCCGGCCGCACGTCATGGAGTGGGACGAGAAGTGCGAGTTTCCGCTCCAGGTCCTCAAACAACTGGGCAAGCTCGGCCTGATGGGCATCCTCTTCCCGCCGGAATACGGCGGCGCCGGCATGGGCTACGTGGAGTACGTCATCGGCATCGAGGAACTGTCGCGCGTGGACGGCTCGGTGGGCATCATCGTGGCGGCGCACACCTCGCTGTGCAGCAACCACATCTGGATCGCCGGCTCCGAAGAACAGAAACGCAAGTACACCCCCAAGCTGGCCAGCGGGGAGTGGATCGGCGCCTGGGGATTGACCGAGCCCGGCTCCGGCTCCGATGCCGGCAGCGCCCGCATGTCCGCCGCCCGCACCAAGAAGGGCTGGGTGCTGAACGGCAACAAGACCTTTACCACCAACGGCAGCTACGCCGACGTGGTGGTGGTGATCGCCGTGACCGACAAGGCAGCGCACACCCATGGACTCTCGGCCTTCCTGGTGGAGAAGGGGACGCCCGGCTTCCGCCCCGGCAAGAAAGAGAACAAGCTTGGCCTGCGCGCTTCCGACACCTCCGAACTGATCTTCGAAGACTGCCTTATTCCGCCCGAGAACCTGCTGGGCAAGGAGGGCGACGGCTTCATTGACGCCATGCGCGTGCTGGACGGCGGCCGCATCTCCATCGCCGCGCTCGGCCTGGGCATGGCGCAGGGCGCGTTCGAGGCCTCGCTGCGCTACTCCCAGGAGCGCCGCCAGTTCGGCCGCGCCATCAGCGAATTCCAGGCCATCCAGTGGAAGCTGGCCGATATGGCCACGGAGATCGACGCCGCGCGGTTGCTCACCATGCGCGCCGCCACGCTGAAAGATAACGGTGAGAAGACCACCATGGAGTCGTCGATGGCCAAGCTCTACACCAGCGAAGTGGCGGTGCGCTGCGCCAACGAGTGCGTGCAGATCCACGGCGGCTACGGCTTCATCAAGGACTACCCGGCGGAGAAGTTCTACCGCGACGTAAAGCTGTGCACCATCGGCGAAGGCACCAGCGAGATTCAGCGCCTGGTCATCGCCCGGCAGTTGCTCAAGGACTAGCGACACGCCTTCCAGACACCAAGAAAGGGATTCCATGAGCTTTGCGCAAGTCTTTCCTTCTCAGCGAAAGGTGGCAGCCCTCCTCCTAGCGAGCGCTCTGGCCCTGCCTGTAGCCGCTCAACAGCCTCCGCAAGCAACGCCGGCCCGCAAGCCGGCCCACTGGGTGGTGCGTTCGGATGAGAACACCAGGCTGCTGCTCGATGTCGACGCCCGCTTTTCTCCGGAGAGCGCCGGGCAGCAAGGCGTGGAGGGTGTGGATGAGAACATCATCGACCTGACGCCCGGGTTTGAAGAGCGCTTGCGCAAGGCGACGGAAGAAGCCGTTGGCGTGTTGAAGTCGCGCCTTGCGGCTGAGAAGGACCCGCTGGTCCGCCAGGACCTCGAGATCCTGGTCCAGGCCGCAGAGGACTCTATCCAGGGCTCGCTGCTGGAAGAAAAATACCAGGTGCCGTATTTCAATCTCTCGCGGCTCATCTTCTACTCGACCCGCGCCTTGCTGGACGACCAGATCGCCGAGCAGCGCCGTCCCGCGGCATTGGTCCGCTTGCGCAAGTACACCGGCATGGCTCCGGGTCACAAGCCGCTGACCGAGCTGGCTACGGCCCTCATGCGTGAGCGCATGAAGAATCCGGCGTTGCTCATGCCTGTGAAGTCCGAGGTGGAGAGGGACCTGGGTAACAGCGGGTATCTTGTCGAAGGCGTCGGGCAGCTCTTCGGCAGGTATCAGATTGCGGGCTACGAAGCGCCCTTCGCCAAGCTGAAAGAGCAGCTCGCCGCCTATGACGAATTCCTGCGCAAGGAGGTGCTGCCCAAGGCGCGCACCGACTTCCGCCTGCCGCCGGAACTCTACGCCTTCAATCTGCGGCAGTATGGCGTGGACATTCCCCCGGGAGAACTGGTGGAGCGGGCGCACCAGGCGTTTCGCGAGATCCGCCTGGAGATGCAGAAGATCGCGCCCGAGGTCGCCCGCCTGCGAGGCTGGAACGGCGCCACGGATTACCGCGACGTCATCCGCAAACTGAAGAAGGATCAACTCATCGGCGAAGCGATTCTGCCGCACTACCGGGAGCGCCTGGGCCGGATTGAAGACATCATCCGCCGGCAAAAGCTCGTCACCTTACCGGAGCGGGCGGCGCGCATCCGCCTGGCTTCGGCTGCGGAGAGCGCCGGTTTGCCCGCGCCCAACATGCGCCCGCCCCGCCTGCTGGGCAACACCGGCGAGATGGGCGAGTTCATCCTGCCGCTGAACATCCCGGCGCCTCCCGGCTCCAAGGAAGCCACCCAGCGCATGGACGACTTCACCCACGAAGCGGCATCCTGGTCGCTGGTGGCGCACGAAGCCCGGCCCGGTCACGAGATGCAGTTCGCCGCCATCGTGGAAAACGGCGTCTCGTCCGCCCGTGTCATCTACGCCTTCAACAGCACCAACGTCGAAGGCTGGGGCCTCTACTCTGAGGCCATCATCAAGCCCTACATGTCACTCGAAGGCCAGCTCTGCTCCCTGCAGTTCCGCCTGCAGCGCGCCGCGCGCGCGTTCCTCGACCCCGAGCTGCAGATGGGCAAGGTCACCCCGCAACAGGCGCACGACGTGCTGACCACGGAAGTGGTGCTGTCGGACGCCATGGCCAACCAGGAAGTGGAGCGCTACACCTTCCGCGCGCCCGGCCAGGCGACCGCATACTTCTACGGCTACACCCGACTGGTGGACCTGCGCCACGAGCTGGAAGGGAAGCTAGGGGCGAAGTTTGACCAGCAAAAGTTCCACGACTTCATCCTGGCACAGGGACTGCTGCCGCCGGATCTGCTGCGCAAGGCCGTGCTCGAGGAGTTTGTGGACAAGGATGCGGTTAAGGTAGGGAACTAGTTCAGGACCCGGCACCTGACACCTGCCACGCGACCCGGTACACTAGGCGCTTCCAGCGTGTCCCAACCGATCCAAACCTGGGTGGAGCGTGTCCGGGCAGGCGATCCCCGCGCCATCGCCCGCGCTATTTCTGCCATTGAAGACAGTTCCCCTGAAGCCCGGCCACTGCTCAAAGCGCTTTTTCCGCACGGCCGGGGCGCGCGCGTGCTGGGCATGACGGGCGCGCCGGGCTCGGGCAAGAGCACGCTGGTGGACCAACTGGCGCGCCACTATCGCAGCCAGGGGCGCACCATCGGCATCATCGCGGTCGACCCGACCAGCCCCTATACCGGCGGCGCCATTCTCGGCGACCGCATCCGCATGCAGTCGCACCACGCCGACGCGGGCATCTACATTCGCAGCATGGCCACGCGCGGGTTTCTGGGCGGTCTGGCGCGCGCCACCGCCGACGTCACCACCGTGCTCGACGCCAGCGGCAAGGACCTTATCCTGATCGAGACCGTAGGCGTGGGCCAGGACGAAGTGGAGATCGTGCGCCTGGCCGACGTCACCCTGGTGGTACTGGTGCCCGGCATGGGCGACGACGTGCAAACCATCAAGGCCGGCATCATGGAGATCGCCGACGTGTTCGTCATCAACAAGAGCGACCGCGAAGGCGCCGAGCGCGTGGAGCGCGAGATCCGCGCCATGCAGACCCTCGCTACGCGCAGTGACGGCTGGACTCCGCCGATTGTAAAGACGGTGGCCACCGAGGGCAGTGGCATCCGCGAACTGGCGGAGGCGATCGCCTCCTACGAGGAGTACCTGGCGCGCGAAGGCCTGCTGGAGCAGAAGAAGACCGAGAACTGGCGGCAGCGCCTGGTGGAGATGCTGCGCGAGTCGCTCCTGGAGCGCGCCTTGCGCGAACAGATGAACGATGGGCAGGTCTCGCGGTATGCTTCCGAGGTCGCCCGGCACCGCCGCGACCCATATTCCCTGGTAGAGGAGATTGTTTCCGGATTCGGCAAGACCGGAGGCTCCGGCTCTTAAGCCCGCCCCGGCAGTGGGAGGATCGCGTTTCGATGCCTGCGGTGGAACAAGTGCTTCCCGGCGAACTGACCGTCCACGTGCGCGCGCACGAGGTCGCGACCGCCCAAGGCCCCGTGCCTTGCTGGTCGTTCATCACCGAGGGCATGAAAGCGCTCGACCAGCAGGAGATCGTCTTCACGCTTCGCCGCAACCAGCAGGAAGGTCCAGACGACTATCCGCCCGCCGTCCCTGACCTGTTCCGCAGCGTGTTCGAACTCGCCAAGAACGGAGAATACGTGGAAGCCGGTGGGTGGACGGAATTCCAGGCGCTCTACTTCCTGGGCCGGGCCGATGTCGGCGGCCTCCTCTATCTTCCCGCGCAGGAGGTGCCGGGGCTGGAGCTCCCGCCAGACACGCTTCTGGCCACCATGCTGGTCGGCGACGAACTGATGGCCGTGCAATCCTTCGGCCCCATGCGCCTCGCCGCCCTCCTGGGCAATGCCTTCCGCTTCTATCCCTGGCCGCCCTGGTTCGACCGCACACGGGCCAGCGTGGTGGCGCTAAGGGAAATGGAACAAGCCAGCCTGCTCGCCACCCTGCCGCGCGGCAGCCTCTACCATTGCGCCCGCGTGCGCAAGCAGCAGGAGAACATCGTGCTCAGCCTGCTGCCCGAGGCCCGCGCCGAGATTCCCCTGCTGCTCGACCAGGTGCCGCGAGAACAGCCGCTCGCTATGCTCACCAACCTGGATCCGGAAGCCAACGGGTGCTTGGTGTGGCAGCCCGGGCAGAACGGCGCCGCCGGCATTGCTCCGGAGAACAGCGACGGTTCGCGTCCCTCGGGCGCCTTCCTGGCATTCGTTCCGGCGCAGGAACACAATCAGGGCCAGATCTTCGAAGACGGCTTCACCATGTCCCTGACCAGGGCCGCATGGAACGTTGTCCGCGAAGGGTTGAAGGCCGGACATCCGCTCCACGTACCCGGGTCGCCGGGCTGGTTCAGCCTTTCGGTAGAATGGATTTCCTGAACCCGTGTCCTCCATCGACCATCTTGGCATCGCCGTGAAGTCCCTGGCAGCGGCCCGTGCTTTCTATGAGAGGCTCGGCCTGCGCCTCGAAGGCGAAGAGACCGTCGAGCATGAGAAGGTGCGGGTCGCCATGTTCCCTGTGGGTGAGAGTCGCATCGAGCTGCTGGAAGCCACGGCCGACGACTCCGCCATCGCCCGCTTCATTGCCAAGCGTGGCGAAGGCCTGCACCACGTGGCCCTGCGCGTCCCCGACCTGGCCGCCGTGGTGGCGCGCCTCAAGCAGCAGGGCACGCGCCTGGTCCATGAGCAGATCCAGACCGGCGCCGGCGGACATCGTTACGTCTTCGTGCATCCTTCGAGCGCCGGCGGAGTGCTGGTGGAACTGGTGGAAGATTCCGCGCGCCCCTGAACGCAGCGGCCAAGCCAACGCCATGCTCATCCTCGCCACCGATACTTCCTCGAAGCACGGCAGCCTCGCCCTGGTTCGTGGCGATCGCCAACACGTCGAAGTGCTGGAGGTGGTGCCGCTCGTTGGCGGGACTTTTTCCGCGCAACTCATCCCGCAAGTGGCCGCCCTGCTGAATCGCCACCACCTGCGCAAGGAAGAGCTGGATGCGCTCGCTGCCACCACCGGCCCCGGTTCCTTCACCGGGCTGCGCGTCGGGCTGGCGGGAGTGAAGGCGCTGGCAGAAGTTCTCGGCAAGCCCATCGCCGCGGTCTCGGTGCTGGAGGCCGTCGCTGCAAGCTCCGGTCTCGAGGGCCGCGTGCTGGCCTCGCTCGATGCCGGCCGGAACGAAGTCTTTGCGGGTGAGTACGCGGTCAAAGGCAACCTGGTTCACCGCCTGAGCGAATCTCTCCTCTCGCGTGAAGATTTCCTGGCGCACGTGCGCGGCGCCGTCCACGCCACGCGTGTGGTTACGCCCGACGCGCCCCTCGCGGAGTTTCTGCGCTCGCACGGGCTCGAATCCCTCGTGCTCGACCGTCCGCGCGCCGACGTGATCGCCCGCCTGGGCTTGCGCAAGCTGCTGGCGGGCGACACCGTCTCCGTCGAGCAGCTCGACGCCAACTACCTCCGCCGCTCGGACGCCGAAATCTTTTCGCTCCCGAAGATCGCAGGATCCACCGCGAAATCTGAGAACTGAGAACTGCTTCTCTTGCCTGTCCGCCCCGCCACCGTCGCTGACCTCGCCGCGATGCTCGCCATCGAGCGTGCCTTGCCGACCTCGGCCCACTGGCCCGAGGGGGAATATCGTCGCATGTTCGACGAAGACCCGGATCGGCCGCGCCTGGTGCTGGTTGCCGAGGAAGATGCAGAGGTCGTCGGCTTCGTGGTGGCCCGCGGCGCCGCCGGCGAGTGGGAGCTGGAGAACGTGGCCGTGGCCGCTTCCGCCCAGCGGCGCGGCTTCGGTTCGTTGCTGGTGCAGGCCCTCCTCTACCGCTTGAGCGCGCTGGGCGCAGCCGCGGTGTTCCTGGAAGTGCGCGAATCCAACCACGCCGCTCGCCGCCTCTATGAACGTCACGAGTTCCTTCTCAGCGGTCGTCGCCGGGCCTACTATCAGGACCCGCCGGAGGACGCCGTCCTCTATCGCCTGAGTTTTCCACAGGTGGAATGAAGGGGATTGAATGGCACCAGTTCCTGTGCTACGTTGTACTTCCATTTCTGGCATAGGAGGTCTCTGGATGGATCCCGTACGAGACCAACTTCTGGCCAGCCATGAGGAGTTCCGCCGGCTGGCTTCCGAGCACACGCAGTACTCCCAACGCCTCGATTCCCTCATCCAGAAAAGATTCCTTAGCGAAGAAGAAAAGCTCGAAGAGGTGCGCCTGAAAAAGCTCAAGTTGCGCGTGAAGGATCAGATGGAGCTCATTGAGCGCCAACACCGCCAGCAACTGCCCGCGTAGCCTCCCGAATAGGGTCGGCCTCCGCTGCGGCGGAGGCCCTTCCTTTTGGGGGTTCCACGGCCCCAACCCGATATAATCAGCTCACACCCATGGTGCGCGATGGCTATCTGTACGCGGCGGGCATGCTGGCTGCAGCCCTGGTGTTGGCCTGGCTGACCTCGCCGGCCTTTGCCGTGCTGCCCGTGCTGCTGGCGGGTTTCTTCCTCTGGTTCTTCCGTGATCCGGAGCGCGCCATTCCTGCCCTCGCCGGGGCCATCGTCTCGCCTGCCGACGGCAAGGTCACCGACGTTTCCACCGTATTCGTCGGGGGCGAGCCGCGCACCCGGGTCAGCATCTTCCTGAACGTCTTCGACGTGCATGTGAACCGCTCGCCCATCGCGGGAGTCATCCGCGCCGCCGAGTATCGTCGCGGCCAGTTCCGCAACGCCATGGATCCCGCCTGCGTCGAGAACAATGAGCAGAACATCGTCACCGTCGAAGGCGAAGGCCAGATCGTGATCTTCAAGCAGATTGCCGGCCTGCTGGCTCGCCGCATCGTGTTCCACAAGAGGGTAGGAGAAGCGGTGGCCCGCGGCGAGCGGGTCGGCATGATAAAGTTCGGCTCGCGCGTCGACGTGATCCTCGCCCCGGAGGTCCGCATCGAGGTCAAGATTGGGGATCGTGTCCGCGGCGGCTCGAGCATCCTCGCCATGGCGCCCGTGGCCGCAGCTCCCGTGCCGGAGCTGGCTGGCACTGCTCAAGGAGGCCGGTGATGCAGACCGCGCCCTTCCCGCAGCCCGTTCCGTCGGTTCCCAGGCGCCGTCCGCGCAAGGGAATGTATCTGCTCCCGGGTCTGTTCACCACCGCCAACCTGGCCTTCGGCTACTACGCCATCTCGCAGGTTCTGGTGGCGCAGGCCAACGGCAATCCCGCGCAGAATCTTGATCAGGCGGCCAAGGCCATCGGCTTCGCTATCCTGTTCGATGGTTTCGACGGGCGCATCGCCCGCATGACCGGTACCTCCAGCGAGTTCGGCAAGCAACTGGATTCCCTTGCGGACGCCATCACTTTTGGCGTGGCTCCGGCCCTCCTGGCATGGATGTGGGGCGTGCGTCTGCTTCCTCCCCTGGGCGACGCGGACTTCCAGGTCCGCCTTGGACAGTTCGGAGCGATCGCGACGTTCCTCTTCCTGGTTGCGGGTGTAAGCCGTCTGGCCCGCTTCAACATCCAGATCAATCCCCAGCCCTCCAATCCCGGACGTCCGGGCAAGAAGTATTTCGTCGGCATGCCCATCCCGGCCGGCGCCGGGGTGGTAGCGGCCACCGTGCATCTCTCCGGCGGCGAGCCGCTCACCGAGTGGTGGCTGGCCACGCCCTGGTTGTTGCTGGTCGCCTCCCTCGCCTTCCTCATGGTCAGCACGTGGCGTTTCTACAGCTCCAAGGACATCGACCTGCGCCGCCAGCATCCCTTCCGCAACATTGTCTTTCTTGGCCTGCTGATTGCCGCCATCTGGTACTACTCGCGCTACGTGTTGTTCGTCATGGCGCTGGCCTACATGATCAGCGGGCTGCTGTGGCGCTTGCAGTACCTGGTCCGCCGGCCTGCTCCCGCGCCCGAGCACTTGCAGCAGGCCAGCCCACTGCGATGAAGCCGCAATTCCAACGCGTTGCCATCGTGGGCGCATCCACCCTCAAGGGCAAGGAGTTGAAAGAAGTCCTCGAGGAGCGCGAATTTCCCGCGCTCGACGTCCGGCTGTTGGACGACGACGAATCGCTCGGCCAGCTCGAGTCGGTCGGCGACGAAGCCACCTTCATCCAGAGCGTCACGCGCGAGACCCTGGAGCACGTGGATGTTGCCTTCTTCGCCTGCGAGCAGAATTTCACTCGCCGCCACTGGCACATCGCCCGCGATGCCGGCTGCGCCATCATCGACCTCTCCTACGCGCTGGAGGAGGAGAGCGGCGTCTCGGTCCGCGCTGCCTGGCTGGAACAGGAACTGGCGGACACCCGCCCGGTAAACGGCAGCGCCATCATGGTGGTAGCCCACCCCGCCGCGATCGTTCTGGGCATGTTGTTGGTGCGGGCGCGACGCGCCGGGCTGGAAGCCCCGGCCATCGTCACGGCGTTCGAGCCCGCTTCCGAGCATGGCCGCCGCGGCATTGACGAGCTTCACGAGCAGACCGTCAACCTGCTTTCATTCCAGGGCATGCCGCGCGACGTCTTTGACTCTCAGGTGGCCTTCAACCTGGTCTCCCGCTACGGGGAGCAGTCGCTGCCCGCGCTGGAAACAGTGGAGCGCCGCATCGCGACCCACTTCGAGAAGATCACCCGCGGCACCGTGCCCGTGCCTTCCATGGTGCTGTTGCAGGCGCCCATCTTCCACGGCCACTGTTTTTCCATTTACCTTGGCCTGGACCGGGAGGTGCCCGTGGCGGACGTCGCGCAGGCGCTGGAAGGCGAGCACGTCGCCGTGACCGCGCTCGATGAGGACGCGCCCACCAACGTCTCTGCCTCCGGCCAGGAACAGATCCTGGTTTCCGTCCGCTCCGACCCCGCCCGCAAGCACGGCATCTGGCTGTGGGTGGCCGCGGACAACCTGCGCGTGCTCGCCCTCAACGCCGCCGAATGCGCCGCGCGTCTGGCTCCTGCCCTGCGCGGAGGAAGAGTGCAGTGAAGCTCGCGCACGCGCTGGCTGCGCTGCTGGCGTTGTCCTTTTTCTCCGGCTGCGGCTATCACAGCGCAGGCAGCGCGTCCCAGCTGCCGCCCGGCGTGCAGACCATCGCCGTTCCGGCGTTCGTGAATCAGACGCAGACCTATCGCATCGAGCAGCAGATGACGGCCGCCGTGGTGCGCGAGTTCCTCACCCGCACCCGCTACCACGTCGTGAACGAATCGGGCGACGCCGCCGATGCCGTGCTGCAAGGCGTTGTGCTTTCCACCGAGGCAGCGCCCCTCACCTACGATTCGCAGACCGGCCGCGCTTCTTCCGCCCTGGTCACGGTGAAGATGCGGGTCTCGCTCACCGGCCGCGACGGCAAGGTGCTGTGGGAGAACCGCGACTACGTCTTCCGCGAGCAGTACCAGGTGTCGCGTGAAGTCTCCAGCTTCTTCCAGGAGGAGTCGCCGGCCCTCGATCGCATGTCCCGCGACTTCGCCCGCACCCTGGTCTCCAACATCCTGGAGGCGTACTGAATGCGCTCCTTCGCCGCCACGGACCGCTTCGCCGCCGAAGTCCGCGAGCGCCGCCTGCGCCCCGCGTACGTCTTCCTGGGCGACGAAGTTTTCTTCCGCGAGCGCTGCCGCGACGCCATCCTCCAGCATTTGGTTCCCGCCGACCTGCGCGACTTTTCCCTCCACGAGGTGGATCTCGCCGAGGCCAGCGTCGCCGAGTTGCTCGACCGTGCGCGCACTCCTTCGCTCATGGCGCCCTTCCAGGTCTTTTTCGTGCGCAATGTGAAGCTGCTCTACGGACGCGGCTCGCACCAGGAGGAATTCGAAGCCATCGAAGCCTACGTCAAGCAGCCCAACCCGGACGCGGTGCTCATCTTCGTCGCCGACCACATCTCGATTCCCGCCGACGCCCGCCGCATGGAACTGACCGACCGCGACCGTTACCAGCGCATCCGTGACACGCTGGGCGAATACTGCGGCATCGTCGAGCTGGCCCGCGTAGAGGAAGGCGAAGGTGTGCGCTGGGTGACGGAGACCGCCGCCGCACAGGGCGTCACTGTCGAGCCCGATGCCGCTCGCGAACTGGTGGACGCCTTGGGCGCCGACATGATGATGGTGGCCACGGATCTCGAGAAGCTCATCCTCTATGCCGGTGAAAAGCGCCGCATTACCCTGGGCGACGTCGAGACCATGGTGCTGGCCGCCAAGCAGCGCTCGCTCTTCGAACTCACCGATGCCATCTCCGCCCGTGACCGTGTCCGCGCCCTCAGGGTCCTGGACGCACTGCTCTCTTCCGGCGAAGGCGACGATGCCGCCATCGGCCACCTCTACATGCTCTCCCGCACCTTTCGCCAGATGCTGGTGGTGCTGGAGAAGAACGTGCGCGACTCGCGCGCCATCTGGCAGGCGCTGTGGCAAGGCTTCCGCGTCCCGCCCTTCGCCGCGGAAGACCTCATCCGCCAGGCCCGCCGCTACACCTCGCGCCGCGACCTGACGCGCGCCCTGCGCCTGGTGGCCCGCGCCGACCTTGCCCTGCGCTCCTCGCCGCCCAATAAGCGTCTGGTGCTCGAGCAACTGGTCCTCGAACTCGCCGCCCCACCGCGCCCCACCGAGCCCGCCTGGCAGCAGGAAGAATTGCCGGTCTAGGTTTCAGATTGTCATACCGAGCGAGCCCGCGCGGCGCGGCCCCATCATCTAGAATCGAGGCACCTGTGGACGTTGGTGCCTATCTCGCTCGCATCGGCCATGACGGCTCGCTTGAGCCCACTCCGGAGACGCTGCGCGCGATTCAGGGGGCACACCTGATGGCCGTGCCCTTCGAGAACCTGGATATTCCGCTCGGCCGCCCGCTGCGTCTCGATGTGGAGGGACTGTTTCAGAAGATCGTAACCCGCCGTCGTGGCGGCTTTTGCTTCGAGCTCAACGGGCTGTTCGCGGCGCTGCTCGGCAAACTTGGCTTCCACGTCGACCTCCTCGGAGCCAGCGTCGCCCGCGACGACGGCCAGTATGGCATCCCTTCCGGCCATATGGCGTTGCGGGTCCATTGCCCCGGCTCGGCGGTACCCTGGCTGGCAGACGTCGGTTTCGGAGATTCCTTCCGCGACCCCCTGCGCATGGATACGACTGAAGAACAGGCGGATGCGTCATTCGCGGACGGCCGTCGTTTCCGCCTCTCGCCGCTGGGCAGCGGGATGCTCTACGAAATGCGCGAAAGCGATGGCCCCTGGCAGCCGCGCTATCGCTTCCCGCTCGAGCCGCGCCCCATGGAGCACTTCTCCGGTCCTTGCGACTACATGCAGACTTCGCCGGACTCGCCCTTCACGCGTCGCCGCATCTGCAGCCGGGCCACTCCGGCCGGCCGCGTCACCATCTCCGATCTCAAGCTGATTGTGACTGCGGACGGCAGGCGCACGGAACAGCCTATCCGGGAGGAGGACTACCCGGCACTGCTGCGCGAACATTTCGGGATGGAGCTGGGCGATTAGGGTGTACCCCCGAGACCTGACACCTGAGACGCGAAAAACGAAACCGGCAGGCTGCTCACCTGCCGGTTGAAGATCTGCGAAACGGAGGACTGTCTAGGCGACGGCCTGCTTGAGCTCGCTGGTGCGCAGATTGAATCGCCGCTCCACCTCGCTCCAGTTCACGACCTCGAACCACGCTTCGAGGTAAGCCCCGCGCCGGTTCTGATACTTCAGGTAGTACGCATGCTCCCACAGGTCGTTGCCCAGCAGAGGCACTTGGCCGAACATCACCGGGTTGTCCTGATTGGCGGTGGTGGTGATGGCCAGCTTGCCTTTGCCGTCCAGCACCAGCCACACCCAGCCGCTGCCGAAGTGATTCAGGCCGGCACTCACAAACTTCGTTTTGAAGTCCGGCACGGCTCCAAAGGCTCCACGCAGGGCTTGTTCCAGGGGCCCCGCCGTCAGTCCGCTCCGCTCCGGTGTCATGCTGGGCCAGAACAGGCTGTGGTTCAGATGTCCTCCACCGTGGTTCCTTACCGCGGTGCGGATCTCTTCCGGCACCGTCTCCAGGTGGCTGAGCACTTCTTCGAGTTTTCGGCTGTGCAGCTCGGGAAACCGCTCGAACGCGGCGTTCAACTTCTCCACGTAGCCGGCGTGGTGTCGCGTGTGATGGATCTGCATGGTGTCGCGATCGATGTTCGGCTCGAGGGCGGCGTAGTCGTACGGCAAAGCGGGCAATACTTGCGCCATGAACTCACCTCCGTTGGAATGATTTGTCTTATCTTTAGATTAGAGGCCGCTACAAATGGATTCGTTGTCTGCGGAAGATGATAGGGAAGGGAATGCGGCGCTCAGCGTGAGGAAAATGAAACGGCGGGCTTCACGCCCGCCGATGGCTGACCGCTGACTGCTCGCGGCTTACTTCAATGCATCCACTCTTGCCGCCAGGCGCGATTTGTATCTCGCCGCGGCGTTGCGATGGATCACGCCCTTGCCCACGGCCTTATCGATGAGGGAAACGGCCTCGCGGTAATGCGCCTGGGCCTCCTGCTTCTTGCCCGCCGCCAGCACCTGCCGGAAGCGTCGCAGCGCGGTGCGGAAGCGGGACTGGTTGGCGCGATTGGCCACCGTGCGCTTTGCCGTCTGCCGGACGCGCTTCAGGGCCGAAAAATGATTTGCCATAAGCTGTGGGTTACTCCTGAAAGAATTACCGCTGGACTCCGAATCTAGTATTGTACGGGAGCGCCCGGAAAGCGGTCAAACCCGCCACGGACGCGCCTGAGGCAGTGATATGAGCGCTGGCAGATGGAAACACAGCATGTGCCTGAAATGCTTCCGCAAGAGGCGGCCTCACGGCAAGTATTCCTCGTGGCAGGCTTTGCCGCGCTTTCGGCAATGGGAGACCTGTTGTTTCTGCCTCGAAAAACACAAGAGTGGCATTCATTGGAAGAAGGACCCGAGAAGCCGCGAACTTAAGTGCGGTCAGGTGCTTGGGGACCCGTTCCTGGCGAAACGCCTGCACCATACCGCTAAGAAGCACATCGCATGACCACCAGCCTCGACCGCATCAAGGTCCTCATCAACTCCAATACACCTATCATCCTTTTGGAGACGGTGGAGGAAGCCCGCGCGCTCTCCCTCATTAAGCTCGTGGCCAGTGACCTGCATCTGCCGGTCTTCGAATGGAGCATTGCCGATGGCCTGCAGCGCGCCGGCCTGGCGCCCGCCCCCGCCGGGGACGATCCCCGCTCAGCCACGCGTGAGCTTCAGCGCCGCATCGATGCCGCTCGCGCTGCTCTGGCGGAAGCCAACCTGCCGCCCGTGGATTTCGCCTCCCTCGAAGCCGAGCGCGCTTCCAGCGCCATCTTGAACACCAAGGTCCCGGCGCAGATGCTGGCCCACATCGAGACCATGACCATCGAAGCGGTGTTCGTCCTCAAGGACTTTCACCGCCACCTCGACGACGCCGTCGTAGTCCGCCGTTTGCGCAACCTGGCGCAGCAGTTTTCTCGCAGCCGCCGCGCCCTGGTGTTCACCGGGCCCGCGCCCCGGCTGCCGGAAGAGCTGGAATCGCAGGTCGAGCGCATGCCGCTGCCCATGCCGGACCGCGAGGCTCTTCGCCAGGTGATCGAGTCCACCTACGCCCGTCTCTCCCAGCGCTTTTCGATGAAGCGCAAGCTCGACGACGCCGGCTTGCACGCCATGGCCGGAAATCTTTCCGGCCTCACCGAGGATGAAGCCGAGCGCACTCTTGCCCAGGCGCTGGTCGCCCGCTACGAGATGTCCAGCCAGACCGTTCTCGATGTGCTCGA
>DATIGQ010000009.1 GCA_035454605.1 Terriglobales bacterium | reverse complement strand
TTGGGTTTCCATGAAAGGAACGGTTGCAACGCATGGCCGAAGCGAAAGTGTACAAGAACCTGATCGGCGGGCAGTGGATGGAATCCCGTACCGGCCGTACCTTCGAGAACCGCAACCCTGCGGACGGCCGCGACCTGGTAGGAATTTTCCAACGCTCCGGCCGGGAGGATGTGGATGCGGCCGTGGCTGCCGCCAAGCGGGCTTTTGAGCGCTGGCGGCTGGTACCGGCTCCGCGCCGGGCCGAGATTCTCTACCGCGCCGGCCAGCTCCTGATGGAGCGCAAGGAACAGTACGCGCGTGACATGACCCGGGAGATGGGGAAGATTCTGGCGGAAACCCGGGGCGACGTGCAGGAGGCTATCGACACTGCTTTCTACATGGCCGGCGAAGGCCGCCGCTTGTTCGGCCCCACGGTCCCTTCCGAACTTCCCAACAAGTTCGCTATGGCCGTGCGCATGCCCATCGGCGTCTGCGGCATGATCACCCCCTGGAACTTTCCCATGGCCATACCGTCATGGAAACTGCTTCCCGCGCTGGTCTGTGGCAACGCCTGTGTCATAAAACCCGCACAGGACACGCCTCTTTCGACGCTGAACCTGGTCCAGACGCTGGTGGACGCGGGCGTCCCGGACGGTGTGGTGAACCTGGTTACCGGATTCGGCTCGGAAGTGGGAGCGCCCCTGGTGGAACATGTCGATGTCCGAGCCATCTCGCTGACCGGCTCCTCCGACGTGGGACGGCGCATTGGAGAGGTTGCGGCGCGCAGCTTCAAACACTGCTCCCTCGAGCTTGGGGGCAAGAACGCAATCATCGTCCTGGACGACGCCAACATCGACCTGGCGGTGGATGGCGCCTTGTGGGGCGGTTTTGGCACCACTGGCCAGCGTTGCACCGCCGCCAGCCGGGTGATCGTACAAAAGGGCGTTTACAAGGAGTTCGTGGGGAAGTTCGTGGATCGCGCTCGCGCCCTCAAAGTGGGCAATGGCATGGATGAGAGCGTGCAAATGGGCCCGCAGGTCAACGCCAGCCAGATCCAGACTACCTGTACCTACGTTCAGGTCGGCAAGGGCGAGGCCAAGCTCCTCTGCGGTGGCAACCCGCTGACGGCGGGTGATTTCGCTCACGGCCACTTCTACGAGGCCACCATCTTCGGCGATGTGGACCCACACGCCCGCATCGCCCAAGAGGAGATCTTCGGCCCGGTGGTTTCTGTGATCGCCTGCGACAGCGTAGAGCAGGCCATCGAGTACTCGAATGACATTCCTTACGGCCTTTCTTCGGCCATCTACAGCCGCGACGTCAATAAGGCTTTTCGCGCCATGCGCGACCTCTACGCCGGCATCACTTACGTGAATGCACCCACTATCGGGGCGGAAGTGCACCTGCCATTCGGCGGCACCAAGGCCACCGGCAACGGCCATCGCGAGGGAGGGATTGGCGCCATCGATTTCTACAGCGAGTGGAAGTCGATCTACGTGGATTATTCCGACCAACTGCAGCGGGCGCAGATCGACAACGTGGAACCGTAGCCACTCCTCCAATGCACAGGCCGTATCGGGAAGGAAAGAGGAAATGATCATCGGCGTCCCCAAAGAAGTGAAGGACCACGAAACCCGGGTGGGAATCGTTCCCTCCGGAGTAAAGGCCCTGGTCGACGCTGGTCACAAGGTGCTGGTCGAAAACGGAGCCGGTGACCTTTCCTCGATGCCCGACCGCGACTACCAGCAGGTGGGTGCGGAGGTACTCTGCTCGGCGGCTGAAGTGTGGAAGCGCGCCGACATGGTGGTCAAGGTCAAAGAACCCATCGCCAGTGAGTTTGCCCACCTGCGCGATGGACTGGTGCTGTTCACCTACCTGCACCTCGCGCCTTTGCCGGAGCTCACCGAGCAGTTGCTGCGTCACAACGTCACCGGCATCGCGTACGAAACCATCCGCGACGCGCAGGGGTCGCTTCCCCTGTTGACGCCCATGTCGGAAGTGGCGGGACGCATGGCCGTCCAGGTCGGAGCCTCCTATTTGGAGGCCGAGCGGGGAGGTCGCGGCGTGCTGCTAGGCGGTGTGCCCGGTGTACCCCCGGCCAACGTGGTGATAGTAGGCGGAGGTATCGTCGGGACGAACGCCGCCAAGATCGCGCTCGGCATGGGCGCCATTGTGACCATCATCGACGTCAACTTGAACCGCTTGCGCGAACTCGATGACATCTTCGGCGCCCGCATCCTGACCCTTGCCTCGAACGCGTACACCATCGCCAAGGCCACCAGGAAGTCCGACTTGGTCATCGGAGGAGTGCTAATACCGGGCGCTTCCGCCCCCAAGCTGGTCACCGAAGCCATGGTGAAGGAAATGAAGTCTGGTTCGGTGATCGTTGACGTCGCCATCGATCAGGGCGGCTGCATCCAGACGGCGCGCCCGACTACCCACAGCGACCCCGCCTACATCTTGCATGGCGTTGTCCATTACTGCGTAACCAACATGCCTGCCGCCGTGCCTCATACCTCCACGCTGGCGCTCACCAATGCCACCTTCCCCTACGTGATGAAGCTGGCGCAGAAAGGGCCCCAGGCGGCAATCCGCGCCGACAGCGCTATCCGCGAGGGTGTCAATACCTTCCGTGGCCAAGTGACTTATCCCGCGGTCGCGCAGTCGCAAGGCAAGCCGGTGCGGGACTTGGGCGAGCTACTTCACTAATTAGTAAATACCACCTTAGGGGTAAACAGCCCCGACCTCCGGGCCATTGGCGCACCAGCGTGCTCTCCGTAGGATGGACCACCGACCCTTTGGATGGAGGGAATGTGATCGTGAAGAGTGCCCGTTGGCGCTCCGTGCTCGCCTGGTTCTGCTGGATGATGCTGGGCTTTGTTTTGACCCTTGCAGTGGCCGCCCTAGCCCGCTTCTAACTTCCAAGTGTGAGTGGTTCCGGACTTGGCGGACACTGGCGAAAGCGGCAGTTGAGCCGCGCCCGACGGCGCTGGCCCCGCTTTGAGACGGTACTCCTGGTAGGCGCTTTGCAAGAGTCGCTTGAGCGCCGGCCGAAGCCGGAGCACATCCCCGTCAGCCAGCAACAGCCGCAGGTTGCGCCAACGGCGGTCCGCTTCCACAGCCGCGAACTCCTCCAGGCGCGCCGTCTCGTGCAAAGTGCGTAGGTTGCGGGTGCGTAGCTCCATCCGAAGGCAATGCTTCATGGGACGGAACTGTAGGAAATTCCGGGCTTTTCCGTGGGCTGCAATCCCGATGTGGTCGCGATAGTAAACCGGTTCGAAGGCCGGGTCGATTTCCCGCAACAACGCTAGGCACTGGTCGAGCTGGCCCAGGGAAGCAGAAAACCCGCGCCTCTCCCATTGGCAACGCCCGCAGGTTGGCTCTTCCTCGGCTTCCGGCTGGCGGAGATCCAGGAGTTTGGCGAAATGAACCACTAGCTTGTTGCCCATTTGGATCGCACAAAGCTCCAGGGCGATTACTGGCATGACGCGGTGCAGCAAGAGCAGGACGTTCTGGAAACGCGCCTGAACTTCCTCGGCAATCAAGACGGCACAGTGGACATAACGGGGAGAGCGGCGCTGTTCAAAATCCCAGTATTCGATACAACGGATGATGTGGCTCTCATCCATCCTGCCGAGCATGACTTCCACCACATACCTCCGGCCATGCTGGTGGTTCTGCAAGAGAAGGTCCAGCCGGCCGGAACCGGACACGGGCCGCTCGACCTGGCGCACCTGCAGCGTTCCCAGGCCCAGAATCGAGGGATCTCTGGCGATGAGGTCGCGCAGCCAGGCTTCGCGGTAGTCGGGATGGTCTTTCAGCCATAGTCTGCTGCCCCGGGCATACTCAAGGCTCATTCAGTAGCACCCCCTTCAAAGGTTGGACTGGCATTGGCTCTACTTGGCCCGTGAGGTCATGTACTTAACCCTAAATTCCTAGAATGGGAATTATCCTCCTTGTAACCATTGACTGACCGCGGTACCCTCTATTGTTTTGAAAACGGAACACCGCCGCGCCAGGACCACGACCCGGACTAACCCTAATCGGGTCCGGGCCAACGAGCCCCGGCCTTACCAACTCCAGGGAGGCGGGGAAACGGGATGAGATCAAGGGAGGAAGCCATGACTCCGCCGGGGCATCAGTTGCGCATGATACGGGAGGATCTGAGTCTGACGATCCGCGACGTGGAAACGGCCAGTTGCCGCATCGCAGCACGCCGCCGAAATCCGGAGTACGCCATTTCCCTGAGCCGCCTTTCGGACATCGAGTCCAAGAGCGTTCTGCCCAGCATCTACCGGCTGTACTCGCTGGCGGTGATCTATCGGCGTGATTTGCGTGACCTGCTCGGCCTTTATGGTATCGACGTCAATGACGCGGCAGCCGATCTGGACGCGGCACCGCACCCGGGTTCCCGTCGCCTGGAAGCCCTGAATGCGGTCACCGCCGTGCGCCTCCCGGTGCGAATCGACCCCGGCTTTGACCCGCGTCGAACCTTCAATCTGGGGCGCATCGTGGAGCAGTGGGGAATGGTGCCACTATCGTTCCTCGCCCAGTTTTCCCGCGACGAATACACCTATGCGTATGTCGGCACCGAAGACTTCACCATGTATCCCTTGTTGCTGCCAGGCACATTCGTCCAGATCGACGAATCGCGTACCGCGGTAGCGCGGGGTGGCTGGCGCAGCGAATACGAGCGGCCGATCTACTTCCTGGAGACGCGCACCGACTTCATTTGCAGCTGGTGCACGCTGGAGGACGGAAACATCATCATCCAGCCCCATCCCCTTTCCCCCGCCTCCGTCCGCATCCTGCGCCATCCGCAGGATGCGGAGGTGATCGGGCAGGTGGTCGGCATAGCCATGCGCATCAGCGATTGGCGGGCC
>DATIGQ010000008.1 GCA_035454605.1 Terriglobales bacterium | reverse complement strand
GGACTAAATCCTCAGGACGGTGATGGAGTCGGGCGGCGACTCGGGTGGAGAGTGGATGGAGGCGAAGATGTCATGCGCGGCAACAAGCCTTGTCTCGAGCGAGACGGAATGCACAGCTGCCGGACCGCCGGACTCCAGGGGAGGAGCGACGGTGAATGACTTGACCGCAGCGAAGACGACCGTATTCGTCTCCGCTGTCGCCTTGCAGCAGGAGTGCGCGTCCGGCATCGGCTCCCGGCCGCAATCCGCAGGCATGATGCGGCAACACTCAAGCTCGGCTGCGGTCAGCTGGGCTAGCGGGAACAGGCACGCAGCCACCATGCTCGGCGCCAGACTCAACGCCAGCGCGAGAACCGCGAGTTTTCGCAGCCAGTGCATCTGCAAGATTCTACAACGTTCGCGCATCGCCAAGGATGTGACGTGCGTCACGGGCGAAGGTCACTTTGCTGGAGAGGGGGGCAGAGGTGGTGTCAGGTCTATCGTGAAGGAATCAGGACACTTAGAGCATCGGAGGAAATTCCGCAATGCCGATCTAGTAGCGGGGTGCCTCGCCGTGGCCGGAGCTTTCCTTCTCACGTTCGGCGTTGACCTTGGCGGTGATCTCGTTGCGCACGTCCCAGAGAGGCTTGTAGAAGATGTGCTCCATGCGCTGGCGGAGCACTTCGACGGGGGTGCCCATGGTTCCGATCACGCCACCTCCGATGATGCGCTGGGCCAGCTTCAGGTGGTGATAGCGGAAGAGCTGGACGCGCTCGTCGAAGTCGAGCATGCATTCGGCAACTTCATGCAGGCCGAAAAACTCAGCGTGCCGCTTGTAGAGCTGCTCCGCAGTGAGCGAGAGCCGGTCGAGCTCGGCGAAAAAAGCTTCGCCCAGGCGAGGTCCGATGTGCAGCAGGGCAGAGAAGCCCGGCGAGTCCAGCCCGCTGCCGTGTCCCAGTCCGGCGCGGATCACCTGGTACTCGTACGGGGTAATGGTTTCCAGGATATGGAGTTGGGAAACGGGGAAGTCGAGAACAAAGTTGGCGCGGCGCATGAGTCGCGCGGCATTTCCGTAATCGCGCTGGACAAGAGCCTGGCGGGCACGCTCCGCCTCCCAGGCCACCGCCTTCAGCAGCAGCTCGGAACTCTGATGGGTCACCTGGAAGGTGAGCTCATCGGGATGCAGCATCTCCGCCACCGGCTTCTGCAGCGCCAGCAGTTCGTCGGTGCGCAGGTAGCGCTCGTAATCGGAAGCGCCTTGACCGGGGAGAATGGGCTTGCGCAGGTCTTCGGCGTCGGTGGGCTTTTGGGGCTGGGACATTCCGTTCTCTCAGGTCTGACAGACTCCGCGAAGCGGTCTATCAGGCACGATAGATCAGCTCGACGACGGTGCAGTCGTCGCCCAGGGGCGTTTCGCCGCAGAATTCGCGGATGGAGGAGAAGATGCCGTCGAAGGCGCTCTCGCCGGTCACGGCACGTTCCAGACGCTCATCGCCGTAAAAGTCGCCCTGGCTGTTTTCGGCTTCGGTGACGCCATCGGTGACCAGCACGAGCCGGTCGCCGGAAGACAGCTTGCGTTTGCCGGCCTGATAGGTGGCTTCCTGCAGCAGGCCCACGGGCAGGTTGGATTCCTCGATGCGCGAGACACTGCCGTTGGAAACCAGCACCGGGGGCACGTGGCCGCAATTGACGAATTCCAGTTCCCCCTCCGCGCTAAGGCGGGCCACGAACACGGTGGCGTACTTCTCACCGATGGACTTCTCACACAGGAACCGGTTGGCGCCGGTGACGATCTCATGCAGCGGTACGCCGGCCACGGCCTGGGCATAGATCATGCCCTGCAGGATCGAGGCCAGGATGGCCGCCGAGACTCCCTTGCCGCATACGTCGGTAATGACCACCGTCAAGCCGTCCTTGGTGACCACCACGTCGTAGAAGTCGCCTCCAATGTCGCGGCAGGGAAGGTTGCGCGCGTTCAGGCTGGCGAAGGGGACGTCGGGAATGGTGACGGTCATGAGCCGCTGCTGGATGGCTGCGGCGATGGCCATCTCCTGCTGCAACCGGCGGGCCTGCTCTTCGGCGGCGGCCAGGTTGGCGTTCTCCACCAATGACGCTGCTTCGGTCGCGATGGCGCCCAGGATGTCCTGGCTGACGTTGGAGATGTCCTTGGAAGTGAAGCGGCTATCCATGTACAGCACGCCCAGAGTCGTAGCGTCGCCGCCCGACTGTTGCTGTATGGAGCCGCGCCGCAGCGGGATGCAAATCACCGTGCGCAGGTCATACGCCACGATGCTCTGGCGGCCGGCCAGGGCGCTGTTCTTGGTCGTGTCCGTGACCAGAAAGGAGGAGGCGGAGTGCGCAGCTTCCTCCACGATGGAATGTGAAATCGTGCTGTCGTCCACCAGCGTCTGGCCCTTGGCGTTGCGCCCGGCGGCGAGCCTCAGGGAGCTGTCTGGCTGGCGCAGGAACACATAGCCGCGCTCGGCGCCCGTGACCCGCAGCGTGGTCTCGATCAGCGTGATCAGCACCTCGTCCAGCACGCCGGAGGTGTTCAGCTTGCGGGCGGCGTTGAGAAAGAGCGTGAGCTTTTCCAGATCGCTGGCGTCGGCGCGCACTTGCAACCCGTGGATCTGGCTCAGGAATTCGCGCGCGGTGGAGGCCTGCGTGCCGGCGGGGTTGAAGAGCACGAAGGCGCCGTCGCGCATGCCGAACTCGATGCGGTCGTCGGACAGCAGCTTCTTGCGCTCGATTCGCTGACCGTTGACGAAGGTGCCGTGTTTCGAGCCGACGTCGACGACGAAGAAGTCGCCGCCTTCGGCAATGATTTCGGCGTGGTCGCGGGAAACACGCGCATCCGCAATGACCAGGTTCTTGTCGGTCTTGCGGCCCACGGTGAAGGGCGTGTGGTCGAGGGTGATCTGCCGTTGCTCGCCGCCCTGCACGAACACCAGGATGGGAAACGCTCCCGAGCGCCCGGACGGCGTCGGTGTGGGCGTCAGAATGGGCGCGGCGGAGGACATAAATCCCGAAACCTCGACAGGATGAAAATCCTACACCGAAGCGGCTAAGGACGCCAGCGGCCGCCCGGCCACTAGTGGTGGGTCCACTGCGGATCCTCGTCCGGCGTGACCAGGTGGCCATCCCGCATATGCAGGATGCGGTCCCCGACGGTGGCGGCCTCCGGGTTGTGCGTGATCATCAGCACTGTCTGCCCCAACTCCTGGTTCGATTGCCGCAACAGCTTGAGCACGATGTCCGAGTTGCGGGAGTCGAGGTTGCCCGTGGGCTCGTCCGCCAGCACGATCGCCGGGCGGTTGATGAGCGCGCGGGCCAGCGCGATGCGCTGCTGCTCGCCGCCGCTCAGCTCGGAAGGCCGGTGGTCCATGCGCCCTTCGACGCCCAGCATCTGGACCACTTTTTCAAAGTGCCCGCGGTCGGTGGAGCCGTTGGCGCCGGCAATGTCCTGCGCGATGGTGATGTTGGCGCGCGCGTCCAGGGTGGGCAGCAGGTTGAACTTCTGGAAGACGAAACCGATCTTATGCTTCCGCGCCCGCGTCAGTTCCGCGTCGGAAAGCTGGCTGAAGTCGTCGCCGTCGATCAGTACGCGCCCGGAAGTGGCGCGTGTGAGCCCGCCCAAGATGTAGAACAGCGTCGACTTCCCGCTGCCCGAAGGTCCCACGATGCTGACGAACTCGCCCTTCTTGATGCTGAGCGAGATTCCGGTGAGTGCGGGGACCTCCACCTTGCCTATGCGATAGACCTTGGTGACGCTCTCGGCCTGGATGATGGGCGCCATCGCAATCGTTGATGATACACGAACGACATCGCCAGCGGCTTCACCCGGAATGTGCGGGAATTACGTGTTCGCGCCTACCTGTCTCTCCCAGCCCCGTGCGACCAGCAGGTCAGGCGACGCCGACCCTGGTAGCACCCGCCAGCATGTGTGTTGCCCCGATACGGCGCGGGCCGCGCTTGCGCGCCAGCAGGTGCCGGATACGCTCCAACACCTCCGCTGGGGAATAGGCGCCCTTGGGCAGAAAGACATCGGCGCACGTTTCGCGCTCGTAGATGCGGACACGATTGGAGAACAGGATGGCCGGCGTGTGAGGGGACAGCCCCTTGATTTGCTCGATGAGCCGGGCGCCGTCGGTATCTGTCAGGGTCAGGTCGGCGAGCACCAGGTCCACGCCCCCGGCTTGGAACAAACGCACGGCAGCAGCCCCGTTGGTTGCCGTTTGCACGCGATAGCCGTGGGTTTCCAGGATGACTTTACGGATGGAGAGGGCCTGCTCGTTACTGTCCACGCAGAGAATGGTTCGCTTGCCTTTCATGTCGCCTCGTGTTTTCCGCGGCAGCAGAAGGGAGCGCCTTGCAGTCGGCGTACTTCCTCATCTCTTTGCCGGGATTTTTCTTTCGCTCGGGCTGGCGAGAAAAAGCGTCGCGAATCCTACGGGAGGAGGCGTGCGCTGTAAAGTGCCGCCGGTGTCAGTAGCACCAAAGTGCTATTCCACTCGCATGAGGTAGCTGTTCCTGCGCTTCAGTCCGGGCGTTGGCGGGCTCTCGAGATCACCACGCCACTTCGCCTCGCAGCACTTCCACCGTGTTTCCACCGACGCGCACATTGACCACGCGGTCACCTTTACGGCTGGCACACACGTGGATGTGGCTCAGCCGGTGCACCAGGTGTCCCTGCTCGATCAGCGCTGGCTCGTCCGGCCGGGCCACCCCGTGAGCCACCATCCAGGCGGCGGCGCAGCCTGCTGCCGAGCCCGTCGCCGGGTCCTCACCGTTGGAGAAGATCATGCGGGCCTCCAGGCGCGCCTGGGAATTGCGAGCGTCGCGGGTGACGAAGTACAGAAACTTGGCGTCTGAATTCTCCACGTATTCCGCAGCTCGATGCAGGTCGAAGTGCAGACGCTCCAGGGCTTCTCGTGTGCGCACCGGCACGATGGCGAAGGCCAAGCCGGTAGAAACCGTCTGGATCGGCAGAGAGGTATCGAGATCGTCCACCGCCAGCCCGGCCACGTGGGCAATGGGCTCACAGGAATGCACAGAGCCGAACTCAGGATCGTTCTGATGCATCTCGCCGAACACGTCGCCATCCCCGGCGCGGAAGGTGACCGGGATCGTGCCGGCTTCCAATTCCAGCCGCACCTCGGACGCGCCCGACCGTCGGTGGAGGTAGTACGCCGTGCCCAGCGTCGGATGCCCGGCAAAGGGCAGTTCTTCCTCGGGAGTAAAGATGCGCACGCGCACGCCCCGCTCGCGCTCGAGAGCCGCGTCCCGGGGCAAGATGAAGGTGGTCTCGGAGAGGTTCATCTCCCGCGCCAGGGCCTGCATCTCGGCGTCCGAGAGGCCACGTCCGTCCGGAAAGACGGCCAGCGGGTTGCCTTCCAGCGGCGTCGAAGTGAAGACGTCCAATTGCACGAACGGATAGCGGCGCACGCGTCCTCCTGTGATTGACAGCGGTTTTTGGCAGCGCATATTCTAGGGGCCGGATGCGGAACCCGCCAGCTTTTCGCGGCCCGCTGCTGTTGACGGCGTCTCGTCCTTCGGTTCGCCCCTGTTTCTGAGGTTCCCCGCTCGTTTGCGGAGTCCTTGTTGCCGGTCACCGCATCTGTTGGGAATCATGGTCCGGAAATAGCCGGGCCGACACATTGTCTATCCTGAGATTGGAGGAGTTTTCCCATGGCTGAGTACGCGCATCCCGAAGTCTTGGTGAGCACCGATTGGGTGGCGCAACATCACAAGGACCCCAAAGTCGCAATCGTGGAAGTGGACGTGGACACCAACGCCTACAGCGAAGGCCACGTGCCCGGCGCTATCGCTTGGGCGTGGAATACGCAGCTCTGCGACACCGTGCGCCGCGACATTCTTTCCAAGGAAGCGTTCGAAGAACTGATGGCAGCTTCCGGCATCAACAGCGACACCACGGTCGTCCTTTACGGCGACAACAACAACTGGTTCGCCGCCTGGGCGCTGTGGCAGGCCAAGATCTACGGCCACAAGGACGTGCGCTTGATGAACGGCGGCCGCAAGAAATGGCTGGCCGAAGGGCGTGAACTCTCCACCGACGTTCCCACCAAGGCGGCCCGCACGCAATACAAGGCGGCGGCGCCGGACCTCTCCCTGCGCGCCTTCCTGCCCCAGGTGCAGGAAGCCCAGACCAAGCATGCAGCGGCGCTGGTCGACGTGCGCAGCCCGCAGGAGTTCAGCGGCGAAATCCTGGCTCCGCCGGGATTGCCGGAAACCTGCCAGCGCGGCGGCCACATCCCCGGAGCGCGCAGCATCCCCTGGGGCAAGGCCTGCAACGAAGACGGCACCTTCCGGTCCGCGGACGAGCTCAAGGCGCTGTACGGCGGCGAAGGCATCGACGGCTCCAAGCCGGTGATTGCCTATTGCCGCATCGGCGAGCGCTCCAGCCACACCTGGTTCGTGCTCAAGTACCTGCTCGGCTACAAGAACGTGGTCAACTACGACGGTTCCTGGACTGAGTGGGGCAACCTGGTGGGCGCGCCCGTGGAAAAGGGCCCCGCCGCCGCCAGCAAGGCCGCGTGAGGGGTGAACATGAAACCGACTGACTACTCCGAGCGCAAGATTGAACTACACGGCTGGCCCGTGAACCTGACCTCCTACCGGCTGGGCGACATCTACTATTGCAAAGCGGATAACGTCTCCCCCGGGGCGCAAATCGCACGTGCCCAGGGTGCGAGCAAGCAGGAGGCCGAGGAGAAGGCGCTGGCTAAAGCCAAGCAGCGCCTGGGGGCCACTCGGCGCAACAAGGTGTGAGGTTATTGCTGACCACTAGCCACTGACCACTGGCCACTGGTTTATTGCGGAAGCGCATGGGGTCCGGTGATCCTCCCGGTCTTCAAAACCGGCGGGAGGCGGGTCAACCCGTCTCCGGTGCGTTCGACTCGCACTCGCTTCCGCCAGAATCCTTGCCGTCGGATATTGCGCTGGGCGGTGATTGTGTGTTCCCGTTAAAGGCTCCAAGCGTCCAGGTTAATAGGGCTTCGGGACCGGGCCGTCTTTGGCCGGACGCTCACCATAGCGGTCTATAGTTCCCCCTGAAAGGAGTTTGCCATGAGACGAAAGGCACTGATCTCTGGTCTGGTATTCCTCAGCTTGGTAGCGAGCACGGCGGCGCAGCAAGCACCGGCAGCGGCGGCCGCCAAACCCGACGAGCGGCCGGAGGTGCAGAAAGTTCTGGATCGCCAGCTCGACACCATTGAGCGGCTGTTCGTCGGTGCTGCCGAAGCCATGCCTGCCGAGAAGTTCGAATTCGTGCCCACCGGCGGCGAATTCAAGGAGGTGCGCACCTTCGCGCAGCAGATCAAGCACCTAGCCGCCGCCAATCTGGCCATCGCGGCCGCATTGAAGGGCGAAAAATCGCCGTACACGATTCCGGAGATCGTTAGCGGGCCTCCCGACGTGAAAACCCGCGATGAGGTCCTGAAGCTGGTGAAGGATTCCTATGCGGCTGCGCATCAGGCCATTGCGACCATCGACGCAGGAAACGTGACCGAAAGCATTCCCGATCCCTTCGGAGGCAAGATGTCGCGCCTGGCTCTGGCCAACCTGCTGGCCACCCACGGCATGGACCACTACGGCCAGATGGTCGTCTATCTCCGCATGAACGGGGTGGTACCGCCGGCCAGCCGTCGCAACTGAGGTGGCCGGCGTGCGACGCCATTAGTGCAGCAGTACACTCCGATTCGCGCGAGGGACACCTCGTGCTTGACGCCGTACAACCCCGCGCGGTGCGCGCGGTTCTAAGCTGACACGCCCCCTCAAAGGAGTCCGTGTGTCTCGACATCTGCTGATTTGCCTGCTGCTTGCCTCCAGCCTGACCGCGTGGGCTGCCCCGCGTCGCAAGACCTACCCAATGAATGTTCCTGCAGGCGGAGTGCAGACCATCGTGTTCGACGTCGAGGAAGGCGACTTCGTTCTGCGTGGCGATCCCTCGGTGACGGAAGTCCGCATGAACGTTTCCATCGACCGCGCCTGGATCTTCAAGTTGGGCGAGGAAGGCATTCTGAAGCGGCTGATCAAGATCTCGGGCGAAGGCACGCCGGAGCTGACCATCCGCACCGACATCCCGCGATCCATCTCCAACTGGGGCCGCGCGCAGTACCCGATCGACTTCGAAGTGGTCGTGCCCGCAGACACGCACTTGATCCTGCGCGACACTTCCGGCGTGATCGAGGTCTCCGGGATGAAGCGCGACGTCGAGATCAATGACGGCAGTGGAACGTTAACGGTGCGTGGGGTCAGCGGTCCGCTCCAGGTGCGCAAGGAATCCGGCGACGTCGTGATTGAGGATGTTACGGGCAAGACCACCATCGAAAGCCGCTCCGGGCAGATGAAACTCCGCCGCCTGGGCGAGGTGACCGTGGCCGGCTCCGACGGAAATATCGACCTGGCTCAGGCGGCCAGTGCCACCATCCATAACCGCGGCGGCAACCTTAATGTTGCGCACGTCCGTGGCGACCTGGAGATTGACGACGATTCCGGTGAGATCGTGGTCACCGACGTCGGCGGCCGCGTCGTTCTGCGCGATGAATCGGGGCAGATCCGCCTGACCCGCACCGGCCCGGTCGAGATCTCCGATACCTCCGGCGACGTCACGGTGGTGGACGCGACGGGATTACGGGTGCTGTCCAAGGAGTCCGGCGAAGTCAAGGTCCGCAATATCGGTGGAGCCGTCGAGGTTGCCGCCGGCGTCAAGCTCAAGCAGGAGTAGCGGAGCCGGCCGGCAAACGCCATATCCTCTCCCCGCCTACCCAGCGCCCACATAGCCTTCTGTAGGCGTTGCTGCCGTGATGGAAGCGCACACGTCCGTCAATGCCGGGATGAGTTCTTCCTCGTTTCGACATATGTGCGCACGGACCGCCTGGACTAGCTCCATGCCCGTGGCGCGGAGCGTGGGGCCAGCGGCGCTGTTCAATTCCATCTTCATGGCTTGTACCTGCGCGCGCAGTGCCTGATGCTCCCGCCACACTTCCTCGACCAGAAGGCGCATCCGGGGAAACTTCTCCTCGGCGTACGGTAAAGGTCCGGTTTCTTCAGCGGCGCAAACGCGCTCGATGCCGTCATCGAGAAGGTCGAGTGTCTGCTCCAGCACGGCCAGCAGGCGCTTGTCCGAGCGGCAGCCGCCATCCGTGAGCTTGCACAGCAGGACTTCCCAGGTCATAAGGCGTTGGCGCAGAATCTCGTTGCAATCCAGAACTGCCCTCCACTGCTCACCGTTTCTATTCATGAGTACCTCCTGCAAGAATGGCGTTGAATCCAGACGCCCCTGCGGCTACTCGTGGCTTCATCCCCTCACCATGAAATGCGGTTAACATCTAACCAGCGACCCGGTAACGTCCTTCGACCAGGGCGGGAATGAGCTCCTCTTCTTCGCGTCGCATGTGCGCCCGCACGGCCTCCGCCAGCTCCATCCCGGCGGTGCGTACCCGCTCCGAGGTCTCGAACGTTGCTTCACTCAGTTGCCGGTGCATGCTCTCCAGGCTTTCGCGCAGATCGTCGTGTTCCTGGCGCAGTTCCTGCACCAGGTCGCGCGTGTCGGGCTGATGCTCCTCAGCGTCGGAGTACAGCCCCAATTCCTCCGTCGCAAAGCTGCGGCTGAGGTCCTGTTCCAGCAACTGACGTACGAACTGCAATATGGTGATGAGTCGCGTATCAGAGCGGAAATTCTCGTTTGCCAGCTGGAACAGCAACAGCTCCCAGGTCAACAATCGGCTGCGCAGCACGTTGTTGCACTCCAGAACAGCATTCCATCGAGGGTCGGATCTGGGCATAAGGTCCTCCTTTCTCCCGGGATTTCGGTTGGCCGGGCCACTTCGCTTTCCACCTTTGGGGAGGGCACGTCCGCACGAACCTCCTGTGCGACGCGGCATTCCTCGGCTGGCGGAAAGCCGGATGGGCGGAGCGACGGGCGGGATCGACCCGTCGCTCTGCCGCCTTCCGCCAGGACTACTTGGCTTGCGCGATCAGTTCCTTCGGAGTAGCCAGGTAACCGGTCACCTTGTTCTTATCCACGCCGAACACGACCACTTCGTACAGCTTGCGGTCCTTCCCGGTGTAGAACTGCATGGGCTCGAGCATGGTCCGGTCCTTCTTCTCGATGGTCCGGTCGTCGGCAATCACATTGACCGTGAACTTGCTCCGTTTGGGATCTGACTTTTTGAGTTGCAGGCTGATATCGGCCACTTGAACGGGCTGTCCTTTGGCCAGGGCGAACTCGTGGTAATTCTTCTCACCCCTGCGCCTCAGGATCTCCAGTTCTTCCCGCGTACGCGCGATCAGGCCGCTCTGCACGCCCAGGTCGCCTACCGCGCGTTCCAGCTTTTCCCGGTTGGCGACGATGTCGGACCTGGCGCTATCCACGTCCGTTCGTACGCCCCCCACCGCGGTCCGCACTTCTTCCACTTCGCCGTTGACGGCACCGAACTGTTCCTCCTGCTGCTTGGCCAGGCGAGCGACCGCAGCCCGCTGCTGGCGCTTGAGGGTCTCGGTGCGCGCTTCCAGTTCCTGCTGGGTCACTCCGACCTTCTCGGCGATGGCTTCCGTTTCCGCACGCAGGTCGGTGCGCGCCGCGGCGAGTTCCTGCTTCGCCGTTTCATCCGCTGTGATCAGCGTTTTCTGGCCGGTCTCCAGGGACGCTACGCGCGCCTGCAGATCGAACATCACGTAGAGCGAGGCGAGAACATAAATGCCGGCGATAGCAATGATCAGTACCTTGCTGCCCGAACCCGATGACTCCCCCCGGGCCGGCTTTGCAGACGATTCACTTTCCAACATGATGACACCTCCGGATAAAGTGGGCTGGATGGCCCGATACACAAGCTTAGTTGCCGCCTTGGGCTGTGGGGTTGCCGAGGTCAGCCCGGCCAATCGGCCTCCCTGGCCGGACTTGCAGCCGGGCGGGTAAGCCTCCGGGCGGAACGGCTTCAGGGTTGTCCTTGAAGTCGCGCGATGACTCGCTCGATGGCTTGCCGCACCGCTTCCCGCGCAGCCTCGTCGGGATAGGGCTGCCGCGGCCAGAAGAATCCGCGCAGGCCGTCCTTGCGGCGCCGGGGTACCACGTGCACATGCAGGTGCGGCACGCTCTGGCTCACGCGGTTGTTGATCGCCACCAGCGTCCCCTCGGCTTGCATAGCCTCCTCGACGGCGCGGGCCACCAGTTGCACGTCCGCGAATACGGGAGCTACCGCTTCGGGCGGCAGGTCCGCCAACGTCTCGTAATGTCGCAGCGGAACCAGCAGGCAGTGGCCGGGAAAGAGCGGCCGCTGGTCGAGGAAAGCAAGGGTAGCTTCGCTGCGGAAGACGACCGCAGCCTTTTCGGCGCCGGCCACAATGTCGCAAAAAACGCAGCGCGAAGCTGGACGCTTGGCGGACACAGAGATCAGCCTTACCGGGCCCGCACCGCGAACTCGAACACGTCCGGCCGCGCGTAGTGCCCGCTGACGTCGAGTGTCATCTTCTCCTCGTCGATTAGGGAGAGGTCGAGGTCGGCGGTGAGGATGGTTTCGCGCTCGAACACCGGGTCAACCACGGTGCTGCCGTCAGGAGCGAAGATGGCGCTGCCTCCGCGGCACAGCAGGGAAGTGGGCTTCATGCCGCGCGGGCGCGCCAGTTCTTTGGGCAGGTCGCGCGCGGGCATCATCAGCCCCACGCAGAGCACGAAGCAGCGGCCTTCGAAGGCGTAATGCCGGCTGGCCAGGTGGTGCAGATCGTGCGCCGTGGGCCATACCGCCACGTGGATGTGCTCGCCGGAATTGTGCATGGCCTGGCGGGCCAAAGGCATCCAATGCTCCCAGCAGATCAGCCCGCCCACACGCCCGGCTGCGGTTTCCACCGCTTCCAGCCCGCCGCCGTCGCCCGTCCCCCACACCATGCGCTCGGTGTAGGTGGGCATCAGCTTGCGGTGCACGTTCAGCACCCTGCCGTCAGGACCCCAGGTGATCAGCGAGTTGTACAGAGTGCCGTTGCCGGGGCCGGAGTCCACGCGCTCGTTCACACCCATGACCACAGTCAGACCCAGTTCGCGGGCGCTGCGCGCCAGCGCACCGGCCTCCTTGCTGTCGAGGCTCAGGCTGTTCTGCCGCAGCCGCGCGAACACCTGCTTCACCGGCTTGTGGTTCCAGAGCGCGGCATCGGGACACGAATCCAGCCACGCCGGATATCCGGGCAGCCAGGTCTCGCCAAAGGCCACCAGCTTCGCCCCTTTGCGGGCGGCCTCGCGCATCAGGCGCTTCGCCTTCGCCACGCTGGCGGCCAGGTCCAGATACACGGGCGCGGCCTGGATCACGGCCACGCGGACAGGCTTGGGCTTGCTCTTCATGCGGTTTCTCCGGAGTCTTGATTCGGTTTGAGAGTCAATCGCATCTCGTTCGTGGACACGAATCCCATGGATGTATAGAGCGGGCGGCCTTCGTCGCTGGCATGCAGCCAGACCACGGGAAAGCCGCGGTCGCGGCACCATTCGACGATGACTTCCATCAAGCGTCGAGCGACGCCCTGGCGGCGGAACTCGGCATACACGTACACGTTCAGCACGTACGCCCGATGTGGATTGAGATTGAGCGGGTGTGTCAGCCATGCATGCACAACGACCCCGCCACCGCCCATGACCCGGCCGTCCGCCGCCACGGCCAGCCAGCCGCGGTAGCTGCCGTCCTTCAGGCCCGCCAGGATGTAGGGCTCGCTGGTCGCGTGCATGGCATCGAGCGCGGCTTCGTCCGTGAAACCCATGTCGCGGAACATCAGCCGCCGGTGGCGCATGATTTCCGGCGCGTCGGCGAGCGTAGCTTCGCGAATGGCGAGGGCTGCGGGCTTCATTCCGCCTCGGAGAGCATCTTGCCCAGCGTGGGCTTGTGTTTCGGCTGGTGCTTGCGCTGCTTCTTGACGTCGGGGGCACGCCGCGTCGGTGGGGGCGCGCCCACGCGTTCCCGGGCCATCTCCTTCACCGCCTTTACCGCCTTGAACTTCTTGCGTTTCTTTGCCATCCGGGCTCCATCGATTATGCAATAATCCTCCGGCCCGCCGCATAGCCAAGTCCGGAGTGGCTGGGGCGTAACTGGATTCGGTTTCGCGGAATGCGGAAGCGGACAACGGTCCTATGGAAGAGCGCGACTTTTTCGACGAGAAGGAAGAAAAGAAGCCGGCTACCCTGTACTGCCCCAGTTGCCGCCAGAGCGCCGAGTACGATCTGATCTGGCTGGTGCGCCACAAGAAGAAGAGCCTGCCGGGGCGCGCCGACGAGCGCGACCGCGCCCGCTTCGCCAAGCTCCGCTCCTACATGGTCCGCAAGGACGACCTCGTGATGTGCAAGAACATGCGCTGCCGCAAGCGCATCGAGATTTCGAGCGTGCAGTCCATTGTGTTCCTGGAATAGTCGCCACAGGGTACAACGAACCCAGAACCAGTGCCCCTGCTGACGCCTGAATCGCCATTCATTTATACTTTCCCTTCGCCCTGAGTTGCGTTTTCGCTCTCTGTCTGAGAACTGAGAACCGAGAACTCATTTATGAAGATCCTGGTCTGTATGAAGCAGGTCCCGCAGAAAGATGCCCCGCTTAAGCTCAACGAGGCCGGCAACTGGATCCGTGAGGACACCAGCTACGAAGTGAACGAGCCCGATGCCTTCGCCCTGGAAGAGGCGCTTCAGCAGAAAGAAAAGGCCGGAGGCGGTGAAGTCGTGGTGATCACCGCCGGTCCGGCGCGCGCCCAGCAGGTGCTGCGTGAGGCGCTGGCTAAGGGCGCCGACCGCGCCATCCACCTGGAAGACGACGGCTTCGTCACCCTCGATGCGCTCAACACGGCGCGCGCCTTCGCGGCCGCCATCAAGGACGAAAAGTTCGACATGATTTTTACCGGCCTGCAGTCCGACGACTACGGCTTCGCGCAGACCGGGGTGATCCTGGCGGAACTCTTGGGCTGGCCGCACGCCACCATCATCATGGAGATCAAGAAGGGCGGCGCGCCGGGTTCCTCGAATGAAGCCGCTGGCATCCGGGTCAAGCGCGAACTCGAAGCCGGCTATTTCCAGTACGTGGATATGCCTTTGCCCGCCGTGCTGACCATCCAGTCCGGGCTCAACAAGCTGCGCTACGCCACGCTCATCGGCATCAAGCAGGCCAAGAACAAGCCGCTGCGCAAGGTGACGCGAGCGGAAGTCGGGAGCGCCCTGGCTCCCAACCAGCAGAAGATCGAGCGGTTGTACGTGCCGCAAAAAACCAAGCAGACGGAGATGCTGCAGGGCGCGCCCGCCGAAGTCGCGAAGAAGCTGGTGGAGAAGCTGCGCAACGAGGTGCGTGTCCTGTGAGCCACCCTGCTGCTGCCGCTCGCGAGCCCCGGACTTCCGCCGCCGCCCGCCTGCTGATCGCATTGGGCGTCTTCTTGTTGTTCGGCTGTGTGATGATGGCCGCGGTGCTCCTGCCCTTCGAGCGCGAAGTCGGCTTCACCTGGGTGACCACGGTCCTGGCAGTGGACGCGTTGGCTGGTTTTGCTTTCGTGACTCTGGGAATTCTCAAGACCCAAAGGCCCGTAAAGGGCAAGCACTGAAACTTGCTACTCGGTACTCGCAACTGGGTACTAGGTACTGAGAACTGAGAACCGGGAACTGAGAACAACGAAATGGACATTCTGGTCATCGTCGAGCAACGCGAAGGCAAGTTGAACCGCGTTTCCTGGGAGACGCTCACCGGCGCGCAGCGCATCGCCGCCGAAACCGGCTGGACGCTGGAGGCCGCGGTCGTCGGCTCGGGCGTCGGTCCGATCGCCCAGGAAGTGGCGGCCAAGAAAGTCGCCAAGGTGTATGCGGTCGAATCGCCGCGGCTGGAGCCCTACACGCCCGACGGCTTCGCTGCCGCTATCCAGCAACTCGTGGCGCAGAAGCAGCCGCGGCTGGTGCTGATGCCGCATACCTACCAGGTGCGCGATTTCGCGCCCAAGCTGGCCACGGCGCTCGACCGCGCCCTGATCAGCGACGCCATCGGCTACCGCAAGGAGGGCGACCGGCTGCTCTTCACCCGCCAGATGTTCCAGGGCAAGTTCGCGGCCGACGTCGGCTTCACCGGCGACCCGCCCTGGTTCGTCACCTTCCAGACCGGCTCCTTCCGCGGCGACCAGGTCGAAGCCGGCGCAGCCGCCGCTCCGGTTGAGACCGTCAACGTGGAGATTGCCGAAAGCGTCATCCGGAACAAGCCGCAGGAGGTCTTCAAGGAAGCCAAGCAAGCCGTCGACCTCACGCAGGCGGAGATCATCGTGGCCGTGGGCCGCGGCATCAAGGAGCAGAAGAACATCGAGCTGGCCAAGCAACTGGCCGAAGCGCTGGGCGGAGAACTGGCCGCCTCGCGTCCCATCTGCGACTCCGGCTGGCTGCCCATGGACCGCCAGATCGGCTCCTCCGGCCAGACCGTGGCCCCCAAGCTCTACCTTGCGCTCGGCATCTCCGGCGCCATCCAGCACATCGTGGGCATGAAGGGCTCGCGCGCCATCGTCGCCATCAACAAGGATTCCGAAGCGCCCATCTTCGAAATCGCCGACGTAGGCATCGTCGCCAACTTGTTCGACGTGGTCCCGCCCCTGATCGAGGAAATCAAGAAGGCGAAGTCGGGGAGCTAGCCGCGGAGTTTCACGGATAGGCACGGATCAAGCAACTCGGAATTGAAGTCTCTCGACAATTTGGGTTCATCAGCGTTGATCCGTTGCCGATTCTGGTTCTGAGCGCCCGATGATTGTTTTTCGCAAGCCGCTTGAGGGTGTCACTCGCCCGGAAATGCCCGCCGACGTTGTCATCGTCGGCGGAGGTCCTGCCGGTATGGCGTGCGCTCTGCGGTTGTCGCAATTGATCGACCAGCACAACAGCGCCCATCCCGAAGCGCAGCTCTCGAAAGAAAACATCTACGTTCTGGAGAAGGCCCGCGAAGTCGGCCAGCATTGCCTCTCAGGCGCCATCCTTGATCCCCGCTCCATGCGCGAGCTGCTGCCCGGATTCGAGCAGGAAGCCCCGCTAGACGCCGAGGTCACCAAAGAAGCGGTGTATTTCTTTACCGAGAGATCGCAGTTCAAGCTGCCCATCACCCCGCCGCCGCTGCGCGACCACGGCAACTACGTCATCTCGCTCAACCGCTTCGTCAAGTGGCTGGGCGAAAAGGTCGAAGCCGCCGGCATCACCATCTTCACCGGCTTCGCCGGTTCCGAACTGCTCTACGACGGTGACCGCGTTTCCGGCGTCCGCACCGAAGACAAGGGCGTGGACAAGACCGGCCAGCCCAAAGGCAACTTCGAGCCCGGCTATGACCTGAAGGCCAAAGTCGTAATCCTGGCCGAAGGCCCCCGCGGCTCCCTGACCAAGCAGCTTGTGGCGCGCTTCTCGCTCGACCGCGATACGAACCCGCAGGTCTACGGCGTAGGTGTGAAGGAATTATGGGAACTGCCTCCCGGCCGCGTTGCTCCCGGCGAAGTCATCTACACCATGGGCTGGCCGCTCACCACCCGGGAATACGGCGGCGCCTGGATCTACGGCTCCAAAGACAACGTCATCTCGCTCGGCTTCGTCACCGCGCTCGATTACGCCGACCCGCGCCTCGACCCGCAGCGCGTGTTGCAGGAATTCAAGCGCCATCCGTTTGTCGCCAAGCTTTTGGCCGGCGCCAAGATGATCCGCTACGGCGCCAAGACTTTCCCTTACGGCGGCTGGTTCGCCATCCCGCCGGTTGCGGGCGATGGCTGGATGCTGCTGGGCGACTCCGCCGGCTTCCTGAATTCGCAGCGCCTCAAGGGCATCCATCTGGCCATCAAGAGCGGCATGCTGGCCGCGGAGACCGTCTTCGAGAGCCTGCGCAGCGCCGACTTCTCCGCCGCAGCGCTCGGCCGCTTCCAGCAGCGCGTCGAAGAGAGCTGGATCCGCGACGAGCTGTGGCGCGTCCGCAACTTCCACCAAGGCTTCGAGCACGGCTTCTGGCGCGGCATGTTCCACGCCGCCCTCCAGCAGGTCACGTTCGGCCGCGGCCTCTACGCGCGCTACCAGGCCCATGCCGGACACTCGCAAATGAAGAAGCTCTCCGAGCTTCCCGCCGAAGGCGGCGCTCGCGCGCATCTGCTCGGTCCCGCCAAGGGCGACAAGGTCCTCACCTTTGACAAGCTGACGGACCTTTATCACTCCGGCACCAAGCACGAAGAAGACCAGCCCGCACACCTGGTCATCCACGACACCAATATCTGTAACTCGCGCTGCGTCGAGGAATTCGGCAATCCCTGCCAGAACTTCTGCCCCGCCAGCGTCTACGAGATGGTCGAGGACCCCGCCGCTCCCCGCGGCAAGCAGATCCACCTGAACGCCTCCAACTGCGTCCACTGCAAGACCTGCGACATCATGGACCCCTACCAGATCATCACCTGGGTCCCGCCCGAAGGCGGGGGCGGCCCGAACTACGACGGGATGTAGATGGAAGCGGCGTACAAGCTGACACCAGAAGAGTATCTCCAGGCGTGGCGAGTGCACAGCCTGAAGGGACCTTCACTGCAACTGCGTGCTTCGGCCGTGCTGGGATGGGTCGCCCTCGCCATCTTTCCCCTCGCCGGCTTGATAATGATTGTTTTCTACCCGGAGAGAGCGATCGAAGGCGCGATTTGGATCGGGATGGGCGCACTGTACATTCTCTGGTACTACTGCCGGCCCCTCTACCAGGCAAAGAAAGCATTCCGACAACACCGACACTTGAGCCAGGAGGTTGTCCTCCGCATAGGCGAGGATCAAATCGAGTTCGCCGGAGCGTTTTCTAGACATTTCTTTTCGTGGGA